>JAZKCB010000126.1:0-4571 GCA_040388335.1 Pseudomonadota bacterium
ACAAATGTGTGCCGCACGATAGACAGGCCTGTCATGACATCTACATAATTTTGTTTTCCGGGGCGCGTACTGCCCTGAACCAAAGGACAAGCCATGAACGCCATCAAAAAAGCACGCCGCCTGATCAAGGCCGACCCAACCTCAGCCTCTGCCGTGACACTCGCCAATCTGGTCAGGGCACTGGAATCAGACGAAGTATTTGCGCTCGGCGATCTTTACAAGCTCGGTTTCGATGACTTCAATCTGGGACTGGACGTGCTCAAGGAATGGCGCCTTGACCGTTACTACATGAGCAAGGGCAAGCTGATTGATATGGCTGTACAGGTGCATCAGCTGAACTGAATGTATCTATCAGTCGGAGGTGCTGGCACTCCAGTACGCCTGAGTGATCATCGGCAGGTCCGATAGGCGCCTGACCAGGGCGTCCATCAACGCACCATCCACCGAGGTCGCCGCCAGCATGGCCTGAATCTTGACCTCGTCATCACCAACGACTGCACGTCAAGATCCCGTGCGGGGTAACGCAACTCTTCCAGTGATTTTTCAAGCAGCGCGAGCACCACAGGTTAGCCTCAGTATTGAGGCCACGCACATTGCCCTCTTCACGCATGACGACCCCGGCACCCAAAAAGCCAATGCCTGAAATCACATAGGCCACCACATGCACAGCACCTTCCCGCCCATGAAGGCGACCGGCCATGTCCACAAAGATTGCAGCGCCAAGCGCCACCAGCACATTGGTACGCAAGCCGGCGGTCCGCTGACGGAACTGCCGTTCAAAACCGATCATTCCGCCGAAAACAAAAGCCGTACTCAGGCTGACGAGGGAGTCAAAAAGAGACTGAAGATTGACGGTATTGAATGCTTGCATGTCGGCCGTGATTTGTTCGCGCGGATCTTAGCGGCCGAATATGACAGCGGAGATTCCCGCAGCGGGCGATCATGGCGTTTAAATACTCACCCAAACAAAGCCTCAAACCCATCCAGCGGTTCAAACAGCTTGTTGCGATATCGCAGCCGGGTAGGCCCTGGCATTGCCCTCTCCTTGACCGGATGGTGTTCGTCACCCGGGTAACAGATCACACGTTCACCATCCAGCTGGAATGAATGCGGCAGGATGATGGCTGGCTTGCGGTTGCGTGCGTCGGCCATGACAGCCTGAACTGTGGCAAAGCGCGAGATGTGGGCCAGCGTCATGATTTGCGGCGGGGCCATTTCAATCAGGCCGTCGCGCTGCAGCTCAAGTGCGGCCCGGGGCGTGAGCCAGGTGCTTTCAGTCGCCTCAAAGTTATCGTGCGTGGCAACCTGCCCTGCGGGTGCTGCGGTGACAAAAAAACGGGTATCAAAACGCTTGTTCATCACCGTGGGGCTGACGGGTGTGATCCATCGTGACCAGGGCGCGAGGCTTCTGGTTTGCAGGCGCAGCTTCATGGTTGCGAGCACGGCATCAAACGCCTGGCCTTCGCGCAGCAAGGCGGTGGCCTGCTCAGCATGGGAATGGGTCGCGCCTTCGGCAAACAGAATGCCGGACTCTTCAAACACTTCGCGCATGGCGGCGATGTAAAGGCCTGCTGCCGTCTGTACATCAATGTCTGATTCATTGAGCGCACTGTGTAAATCGGCCAGTGGCTGGTCGAGGTGTGTGTCGGTGTCGAGTTCCGCATCAAGCTTGTCGACCTTGCCGCCGGGAAAGACGAACGCACCACCAAGCACGTTGGACTTGAGGTGGCGTTTGATCAGAAAGACTTCGAGCCCTCTGATGTCGCCGCTCTTGTCACCTTCGCCATCGCGAAGCATGATGACGGTGGCAGCTGGTCGGGGCAAGCCCGTGACGATTTCGTTGTTCAGTTCCAAAAGATGCTCGCGTTTCGCTGGTTGTCTGTGTTGTCATGCCTTTTTGTCTAGCGATCACGAACGTCGCTACCGTAACAGTCAAGGCGTTACCCTGATGATACGGGTTGGGGACGCCGAGCGGTGTGAGGCCAGTTGCCAGTGATGACTTGTGCAACCCGCGGCTGGAACTGCCTCGTCCGGACTTGCGCTACATCAAGGTAGCGGGTGGTTGCTGCGCCTACATTGGAATGAAGGATCGTCCATGCAAGAGTCTGTCCACGCCCCGATCACCAGCCGATTGCGCCTTCGCAGGCTGGGCATAGACACCTACCAGGAACCGGTGCTGTACATGCATCGCGATTGCCCTGTCTGCCGCTCGGAGGGTTTCGAGGCGCAGTCACGGGTGGAGCTTGGGCTGGACGATCGCACCATTGTCGCGACCCTTAACGTCGTCAGCGGCGATATCCTGTCGCAGGATGAAGCCGGTCTTTCCGAAGCCGCCTGGCGCCTGCTTGACGCACGGCCAGGGGCCGAGGTTTCACTACGCCACCCCGCCCCCATCGAATCTCTGGGCCATGTGCGCGCCAAGGTTTATGGAAAGCGTCTGGGCCAGGCAGCCATTGACGCAGTGATCGGAGATGTGGCCGCGGGCCGCTATTCAGACATGCAGCTTGCGGCCTTCATCACGGCCTGCGCAGGCGACCATCTGGACATGGATGAAACCATCGCCCTCACACGTGCCATGGTCAACGCCGGCGAGCGCATGCACTGGGGTGACGGGCTGGTAATGGACAAGCACTGCGTGGGCGGCCTGCCGGGCAACCGGACCACCATGATCATCGTCCCCATTATTGCCGCCTGTGGACTTCGAATGCCCAAAACCTCGTCGCGCGCCATCACCTCTCCAGCCGGAACGGCCGACACCATGGAGACACTGGCGCCAGTAGACCTGGACGTGACGCAGATCAGCCGCGTGGTCGAGCGCACCGGCGGCTGCATTGTCTGGGGCGGTGCCGTTCGTCTGAGCCCCGCTGACGATATTCTCATCCGGGTGGAGCGCCCCCTGGATCTCGACAGCCAGGGCCAGCTGGTCGCGTCCATCCTCTCAAAAAAGGCCGCGGCTGGCGCCACCCATGTCCTGATCGACATGCCCGTCGGGCTGACCGCCAAGGTTCGCAGCGCGCATGCAGCGAGCCAGCTTGCACGGCAGCTTGAACAGGTCGGCAAGGCACTGGGCCTGCAGATGCGCGTGGTGCAAACAGACGGCGTGGCACCCGTGGGCCGGGGCATAGGGCCGGCACTGGAAGCGCGCGATGTACTGGCGGTGCTACGTCGTGAGACCAAAATGCCCATGGATCTGGCGCAACGCTCCCTGCAGCTTGCCGGCCAGATTCTTGAATTCGGCGGTGCAGCGCCGCTCGGCAGCGGCATTGCGCTGGCCACCGCCGTTCTGGAAGACGGTCGCGCATGGAAGAAATTCCAGGAGATTTGCGAAGCCCAGGGCGGAATGACTGAACCCCCGGTAGCACCATTCCAGCAGCCTGTGACTGCGCTGCGCCCCGGTACTGTGATTGCCATCGATAACCGGCGGCTGGCCAGAATCGCCAAACTGGCCGGGGCCCCCACGTCCGCATGCGCTGGAATCGACATGAATGTGCAACTCGGTGCAGTCGTTGAGCGTGGCCAGACCCTTTTCACGCTACATGCAGCATCTCCGGGCGAGCTGGCGTATGCGCTCGAATACGCCACCGCGCAGGCCGAGGCCGTCCATGTGATGGAGGATGCGAGATGAGGCGCCTGCCGATGCTGGTCCTTGCCCTGCCCGGTGGCGAACAATTGGCCGCCGGGCTCGCACACAGCCTGCGCTGCGACTGGACCAACCTGGTCGTGCACCACTATCCGGACGGCGAAACAGCCGTGCGCATTGATGCGACAGTCGAGGGTTGCTGTGTCCTGCTGGCTGGCAGCCTGAACCAGCCGGATGCCCAAACCCTGCCGCTGATTTTTGCAGCAGATGCAGCGCGCGAGCTGGGCGCCCTGAAAGTCGGGCTTGTTGCCCCCTATCTTGCCTATATGCGGCAAGACAAGCGCTTTCAACCCGGCGAAGCCGTCACATCGCGCAGCTACGCCAGGATGTTGTCCGCATCGCTGGATTTCCTGGTAACGGTCGATCCGCATCTGCACCGCGTGCACAGCCTGGATGAGATATACACAATCCCCACGCAGCTTGTGCCTGCCGCCCCCGTCATTGCCCACTGGTTGCGCAGCCATGTTGCGTCGCCTTGGCTGATCGGGCCCGACCAGGAAAGCGCGCAGTGGGTAGCCGAAGTGGCCCGACTGGCCTGCGCGCCCTGGTCGGTGCTGCGCAAAAGGCGGCGCGGCGACCGTGACGTAGGCGTCCAGCTCACCAGCACCGATCGGTGGCCGGGCCATGTGCCCGTATTGCTCGACGACATCATTTCCACAGGGGAAACCATGTTCGCAGCCGCACAGCTGATCAGGAAGGTCGGGCTGGGTGCGCCGCTGTGTATCGGCGTGCACGCGCTCTTTGACGCGCAGACACAGAGCCGGTTGCTTGAAAGCGGCGTGTCGCGGGTGCTGACGTGTGACACCATCCCCCACCCGACCAACACCCTTCGCATGACGACCGCGCTGGCCCGCGCCTGTCGCCTCATAAGTACAGAGGGGCTTAGGAAGCAAAGTCCGTTAAAGCGGATTGCTTCGAAGCAAGGATAGCA
>JAZKCB010000127.1:0-44207 GCA_040388335.1 Pseudomonadota bacterium
TGTCAATACTTAAAAACGTACTTCCGTCGCTCGACTGTGAAAACACAAATGGGCTTAACTAAGTGCCCCTCGGTGGCTGCACCCATGACAATCTTTTGATGTTTGCATAGATCTCATCTTTAATCTAAAGCTGCATAAGCAGCTTTTAGAGCGCCCTAAGTGTGGATCTGTCTTAAAGTGCGCCGCGATTTAAGCGACTTTGGTATGCGTCCGGCTAACCCATATTGACCGCAGCGGGGCGGTCATGGTTGTCCATCAGGTCTGAGATTGCTGAAGTGCCTGCTAGCGGTGGGGCAGCAGCTCTCCAATGAGGTTCGCCCGCTGCAGGTGGTATCGCACAAAGTGAGGCCGCGGACGCCGAGCGCACCAAAACGCTCGGCTCCATACAGCACCTCGCCCTCTGTTACCGCCCTCCATCGGACAGCCAAACGCGGTCCAGAGCGACACGCGGACGGGCGTGTGCGACGACTGCACGTCCGCAAGGCGGATCACATCAGTCAATGCAGCAAAGCTCTTCTCCCGCTCCAGACGCAAGTTGACCAAGTTGTGCGTCTCCGAACCGACATCACGACGTTGATCGCATCGCTCCAAAGCTCCCGTGAAGGTACTTTTTGAGCACCAGGCAGTCAAGAAAGTCATGCTCCAGGGCGACGCGCGCTTCAACAAACCCTAGCACGAATTAGCGTACATCGTTAATGTGAAAGTGCAGACTATCAATGGTGTTCCCAACGTTTACACCATCTTGGACTTCCACGGCGAAGACACCTTCGACCCAACCGAATGATGTGGAGACGATCAGATTATCAACAAGATTCGGATTCGCGGGTAACCATTGCGGAAAGCGCAGTGACGTGGCGGTGCGATCAGCACGTCGCATCATTTTCAGACACGATCTTCGATTCCAGCTGGCCTTCCCGCTCACCGAATTCCAGAATAAATGTTTTACTGGGCACGATGGAGTCTTTCTCATTCAAACCGAGCATATTTAAGACTACCTAGCCACTTATGCTCCCAAGTGCCGACGCCGCGCCGTCACCTCAGCCAGGAATTTGCCTTTGGATTTTCTCAACTTCAAGCCGTCGAAAGGCTTGACGTCTACCCTAGTCTTGGATTGTTCCCACAGGACCGATCATTAAATTCATCCAGGCCGACACTACACTCGAGCCTATGGCAGCGTCCACATTTTATGTGTCTGTCGCACGCGCAGAGCAGAGCGTTGCAGTTGTCCTGGACAAGCCCGGAATGTCCAGCATCCCGTACTGGAATCCTTGACAGGGTCAAATCGCGGACTACTCCTTACAGATGGATGGGGCCGTTCGCGGTACGGAAGCGACTGAGCTCATTATTTTTTGGCCGCTGAAAATTCTACGAACATGCTTTGAAACGGTTCCTGACTTGCACAATCTTTGAAATGCAGCTTTCGATGATGGTGACTATTGATAATCGAACATTGTCGATAGTGAACACATCGATGCGATGGTCGTATAAATCCAAAGCCAAAACGGCTCGCATCCCTGGTCAATTTTCCGCTTCACATGCGAAGGCCTGGCGTATGGGAGTTATTCAGCCAAGTGAGCGTGGTCACGGTGAATGCCGCGGCGCTCATACCTAGGGCGGCAGAGTAACCGGCAAGCCCTTGACGGTCTCCCCAAAGGACTATCATTTTTTGGCTAAGTCAAGCGCAGCGTGGGTTGTATCGACCGCTTTCGATGGCAGCGCCCGAAAACTGCGTCTAGATAAACGGCATAAAGCGGCGTTGCGTCATCAGCGCGATCTGGTTGGTATGCACATGCGGATCCGGCTTTTTTTCGGTACCGACGGGTACAGCCATTGAATCAACGCTCATGAATGGCTCCTGCTTAGTCTTCCTTGACGCCGGCCCTGAAAACCGATGGGATAATTCTGCCTTGGTTAGAAGGCCCGCCCGTGACCTGCACTTCAACGGTGGACGTGGTGGTTGAGGTATCCTCGCGGGTCGGGTTGCCTGCGGGCGGATACCTGCAGATGGACCAACAAAAAGCAAAGAGAAAAGGCCAAACAGTGACCGAGAAGACTGCAGCAGGGGACAACGTTCGCGCGGTGGGCAGGGCGCTGGACATCCTGATGGCGTTTACTGCTGCGGACTACGAGTTATCTGCGGCGGAGCTGTTCAAGCGTGTCGACCTGAGCCGGCCCACGCTGTACCGCCTGCTGCACACGCTGGAGCAAAGCGGCTTTGTGGTGTCGTTTGGCGAGCCGCAGAAATTCCGTCTCGGCCCTTCGGTGGCCCACCTGGCACATGTGTGGAGCTCCAGCCTCGACGTCGGCAGCATTGCGCAGCCCAGCATGCGCAGGATTCGTGACCTGACTGGGGAGACGGCGGCCCTGTTCATGCAGCAAGGCGCTTACCGGATCTGCATTGCGGAGATGCCGAGTGCGCAGCCCCTGAGTTTCAAGCGCGGCCTGGGCTACCGCGAACGCATCGTGCTTGGCGCCAGCGGCCGGGTCATCCTTGCGAACGCCGGCATCAGCCGCGAAGAACTGGCGTCATACGCCGTAGACACAACCATCGACATCGCCAAATACAGCCGCGAGCTGGATGCGATCCGCAAGCGCGGTTATGCCGTCAGCCGGGACGAATTGCTGCAGGGAGCGGTCGCAGTGGCGGCACCGTTTTTTCACGGCAGCGGCCAGGTGGCAGGTTCGCTGGGCATTTACGGTCCCAGCGTGCGCATGCTCGAACCGCAGATTGAGGCTTCTGCAAAGCTGCTGATGGAAGAAGCTAGGGCGCTGTCGCTGGCGCTGGGCGCAAGCTGACCGCACGGCCCTAGCGCCCCACTACATGATGGACAAGCCGCCGTCGGCCATCAGCGTGATGCCGGTGATGAACGAGGCCTCGCTCGACGCAAGCCAAAGGATGGGCCAAGCGATTTCTTGCGGTGAAGCCCAGCGACCCATCAGCGAATTGCCCTGTCGTTCGGTTTTCAGCTGTTCAGGGCTTTTGCCGGCAGCCTTGGCGCGGCCGACATGGAAATCGGTGAAGGTTGAACCGGGGCACACAGCGTTGACGCGCACCCCGTTTTTCACCTCTTCAAAAGCCAGCGTCCGGGTCATGGCCAACTGGCCAGCCTTGGTGCTGTCGTAGATCCCCATGCCCTTGCGGCCGATGACGGCATGCGCCGAAGACACATTGACGATGCAGCCTTCGCCGGACTTGCGCAGTGCCGGCAAGGCGGCGCGGCAGTAGTTGGCGGCACCGATCAGGTTCACATCGATCATGGCGCGCCATTCGTCGGCACTGGCGTCGGCTATCGGCGAGTAGTTGCGCATCGCCGCATTGTTAACAAGGATATCGATGCCGCCGAAAGCGGCTACACAAAATTCTACCGCCTTGCGGCTCAGTGCGTCGTCCGAAACATCGGCGGCAAAACCGTTGATCTTTGCGCCGGGCAGCTTTTCCCGTATGTCCCGAACGGTGCGCTCCAGCACTTCTGCATTGAAGTCAATGATCGTGACGGCGGCGCCTTCCTGGCAGAAGAGGGTTGCGGTAGCAGCGCCGATGCCGGCACCGCCGCCGGTGATCAACGCGATTTTCTGTTGCAGGCGGTTCATGTTTAGTCGATCCTTGCGCCGGTGGCCTTGATGATTTTTCCCCAGCGCTGGATCTCCAGCCGGTTCCAGTTGCGGAAATCCTCCGGCGTGCTGGTCACCACCTCGTATTCAATTTGCCGCAGCTTGTCCCCGACCTCCGGCGAATTGAGGATTTTGACGAGCTCGCGGTTGTAGCGGTCAATGATCCTGCGCGGCGTTGCTGCCGGCGCGTAAAAGCCAGCCCACACAGTGGCTTCAAAATCCTTGTAGCCGAGCTCGATCATGGTCGGTACGTCAGGCGTGCTGGCATAGCGCGTACGACCGGTTGAGGCGATAAGTTTCACGCGGCCGTCCCTGGCGAATTCCTGCACGTTGCCCGGCACAAAAAAGGCCGCCTGGACGTCGCCCGAAATCAGGCCGGCAATGGCTTCACCGGCGCCTTTGTAGGGCACATGGGTGAGGTTGGCACCCGACTCCATCTTCAGCATCTCCATGGTCAGGTGGGACGCACTGCCGACAGCCACCGATGCATAGGAGAACTTGTTCGGGTTCTTTTTTGCGTTCTGAACCAGCTCGTTCACGCTGTTGATACCGGCAGCGGGATTGACGACCAGGTACTGCGCGCCTTTCATGGCAATTGTGATGGGCGCCAGGTCTTTCAGCGGATCGAAAGGCATGCTCTTGAACAGCGTGGGATTGATCGCCATCGGGCCGTTGTAGCCAACCAGCAAGGTGTAGCCGTCCGGTTCGGACTTTGCAACGAAATTGCTGCCGATGTTGCCGCCTGCACCCGGTTTGTTTTCAACAATGACTGGCTGGCCCAGTGCTTCCGAAAGTTTGGGCGCAACAAGCCGTGCGAGTGTGTCGTTGGTCGAACCCGAAATCGGAACCACGATGCGCACAGCCTTGCCGGGCACCCAGTCTTGGGCCTGGGCCATGCCCTGAAACCCAAGCCCGGCCGTTAAAACGGCGGCGAGGGCGACTCTTCTATTATTCATTTTTTGTCTCCTGTTTTTTGTAGCCGTGCCGGTTTGTCCGGCGCGTTTGCCTGTCGCAACAAGCCCTGGAAAGGCGGTCGAAGCTAGATCGAGAAAACCTGCTGCGTCAGGTTGTCGGCAATGTTTTCTTTTGCCCACTCCATGGGATTGACTTTTTTCTCCAGCAGAACGCCAGCCGCCCGGGCATGCTGGGATGAAGAGTCAAGCGCCGGCGGCTCTATGCCCTTCCTCAGGTCGTTGGCCGCGTCCCCCAGCATTCGGCGCGCCATGACGATGCCGCGATCGGTCGGCAATAAATGCTCGGCCTCGTGGTTCTGGATCGTGCCCATGCTCTCATGCAGCGAATAATCCTGTGCAGAAATGCCGGCCACGCCGCTGTACAAACGGCCTTCCTTTTGCGCCACGCGGTCCATCATGTAGTCGTTGTCCTTGTTGACCTTGGGGCGGAAGCTTCCGGGCGCTTCGTATTCGACATGGATGCCGAGGCCGTCCTTCATTTGCTGGCGTTCTTCGTCCGACAGCGGCGCGTCCGGGCGGTAGTTGATGCTCCAGACCCAGCAACTGTGGTCGTCGATCGGCACCCACACGTGGCCGCCCAAGGCATGGTGGCCAAAGGGCGGGATCAGGGTGAACCAGGGAAACAGCCACTGTGTGATGCGCCAGTAATAGCTGTCCGGCTCGCCGTTACGGCGCCCATAAAGCGTCAGGCCGAACCGCGTCTTCTCGATCTCGAACACCACGTTGCCGTCGGCCTTGATGTAGTCGAGCGCCTTGACGCCCCTGTGCATCGGGTCACTGGCGACGTCATACGCATGCACGAACGACACATGGCTGGTGTCGATGCCGCCTTCCATGGCCTGCAGGTAGTTGGTTTCCTGCAGGCGTTTGGACACGAACACATGGCTTGCCGGCAGGGTGCACCACTCGACGCCGGGCGTCGGCGGCTGCTTGTCCGGCGGACCCATGTAGGCCCACACGACGCTGCCCATTTCGATGCAGGGATAGGACTTGATGTGCATGTGCTTGCAGGACTGCGGTGCTGACGGCACATCCACGCACTTCCCGTTGCGGTCGAACTTGACACCGTGGTACGAACAGCGGATGCCGTTTTGCTCGTTGCGCCCGAAGTAAAGCGACACGCCACGGTGCGAGCAGAACTCGTCGATCAAGCCGACCTTGCCTTCCGTGTCGCGAAAGGCCAGCAGCTTTTCACCCAAGATCTGCACCCTGACCTGCGGGCCATCGAGTTCGGCGATTTCGCTGGAAGACAGTATCGGCACCCAGTACCTGCGCATGAGGTCGCCCATCGGCGTTCCTGCAGCAGTGCGCGTCAACAGTTCAGATGTTTCCTTGTTCATATGTTCAGCATCCTCATGAGTTTAGATAACGCTCCAGGGTGGAAATTGTCCATTAGATGGAATTGATGTCTATTGTACGGACTATTCTAACAATCCTGATGGAAATATCAGACGGATTTACCCGGAGATGGGCAAACGCAGCTGGACATGGCTGGAGCGCACAACAACACGCCGGATATATCCGGCGAGAGGCGCAGCAAACCGCTAAAAAAAGGCAGGGGAAAGAAAAGAGTCGGCGTTTGAGCTGGGAGCACATGTCAGCCTGCGTAGGCACGCAGCCGTCTGTGCGGACGGCGTCGCCGTACTGGCCGCGCGCTGCGGCACCGCCGACGGCTTTCGAGCAGAACGGTTTGCCGCGGATGTCGAGCACGCAGCGGCGGACGCCGCACTGAACCTTGTTGTAGCGGTCAATCACCAGGCCGCCGTCTGCCGGCGAGCGGCGGACGATGCCGCTGTCGGGCTTGGCAATGCACAGGGCGGTCTCAAGGACCAAGTGCAACACCTGCGGGTATCTGGGCATTGTGCTTGATGCAGTCTTCAAAGGAGGCCTCTGCTGGTGTTTTCCAATTAAGCGTAGCCCTTGGTCGGGTATTGAGACTCCAGGCGATCTGGTCAAGCTGGCGCTGGCTGTGCACGCTCAGGTCCGTGCCCTTGGGCAGGTACTGCCTGATCAGGCCATTGATGTTCTCATTGCGCCCCCGCTGCCATGGGCTATGCGGGTCTGCAAAGTAAATCTTCAATCCCGTGCTTTCAGCCAGCTTCATGTGCAGCGCCATCTCCTTGCCTTGGTCGTACGTCAGCGTCTGGCGCAAAGCCTCATCCAGAGGGCCGAACGCCCCTTCAAAGCCCCTGAACACGTCCAGCGCTGCCGCACCGTCGACCTTGACGATCATCACAAAGCAGGTTCTTCTGCACACCAGCGTGCCCACCGAGGACTGGTTCCTGGCGCCCTTGATGAGGTCTCCCTCCCAATGGCCGGGCACCAGCCTGTCGTTGACCTCGGGTGGCCGCACGTGAATGCTCAGCATGTCCTGCAATACGCCCCTGCCATTGCCAGTTCCGCTGGCGCCGCGCCTTTGAGGCCTGCGAGCACCCCGGCTCTGGCGCAGCAGCGAGGTCAGCTCCTTGCGCAGCTCTCCCTTGGGCCTGGCATAGATGGCGGTGTAGATGGTTTCGTGAGAGGCTTGCAAAACGGCTTGTTCGGGATGGTCTCGTCTGAGAATACCGGCGATCTGCTGGGGCGACCAGAACTGCTGCAGAAGGCTGCGGCCCCGGCCCCACAGGACACTGCCCTGGCAAAGCTTGCGGGGCCTGCGGGCCAGCCGACGCACACGCCGGGCGCGCGCGCCAGCTCTGACGGCGTCATAGCCTCCTGCGATTCAGGGTCTACCCAAGTGAGCATGACGGGCATCGGGCAGGTAGCCGTTGCGCTGGAGCTCACGGCTGATGCTGCTGGGCGCGCGGCACAAGGTGCGTCCGATCAATCTGGCGCTGCAGCCCTGAAGGCTCATGGCCATGATGGCGCCTCTGTCCTCGGCGCTCAGATGTCTGTACTGGCTCTTCATGCTGCTCCTGTCTTTGTGGTTGAGCAGTATTGCACTTCACCTTTGAGACCGCCCTCTCGAGTTAAGTGAGCTTCGACTTTATTGGTCCGTCATCAAGGACATGCCGGGCTTCAAAGGGACTGTATCAAGACTTCACCTCCTCACCGGAGCTCAACGACTGGCCCAAATAGGGTGTCTTCTAACGGCTAACATGAAATCAGACCGATTCACTTTGATAGACAAACAAGGCAGATCCGGCCGCCCTGCTCAAATCCAACCCGTCTACCTGATACCCCAAGCAACGAAGGCGCTGGATCAATGCCAATCACAAGGTAAGTATGCGCTGTCCACTGAGGGAAGAGTGACTCACATCGCAGGAACAACCTTAAGCGATTGGGCTTGCGAAGCGGCAACTGGAATCACAGACTTCTCTGCAAAGCGAATAAGGTCAGGTGTTGAAACACTACTGGCCAGCCTTAAAGTAAGCAAGGAAACGCGGGGACATCTCCAGTCGCATGGACTTCTGGTGTGCAACACCAAAGCTACGACGACTATCAGTACCATGAAGAAATCAGGGATGCATTTGGGAAATGCTCTTCTTGGCCCTCGACGGTAAGTCAGAAAAATTAACACACGATAAAAAAGCTGTTAATTCGGAAGATTATCTGACAACGCGGGCCGTTCATAAGGTTTGTAAGTCTCTTCGCCGACAAGCGTGATTGCCCCGCAAAGCCCAGCTTTCGCAATGCCTCTGCGCAGCGTCCGGCAGCCTGGCCGGCGCCCATAAAAACAATGCATGCATCGTCTGCAAGGACCCGGTTGTGGACTGAACTGCGGCCCGGTGGTCCGGCGTTCAGCACAGCTTGAGCCAGATCACGCCATCGCGCTCCTCGGCTGCATATGTCTTCACAGGCTCGGTACAGGGCAGCAAGGTGGCCTGCCCGGTCCTGATGTCGAAGCGGCCCTGGTGGTAGGGGCATTCGATTTCATGGCCCTCAACAAAACCGTCCGACAATTTTGCGTTGCCGTGCGAGCACCTGTCATCGGTGGCATACACCTGGCCTTCTATCCTGTACAGGCAGATCGCGAGTCCGCCGGCAACAACGGGCCAGCTCTCCTGCTCCTGCACATCGTCGGACGTGCAGGTGCTGGTCCATTGGCTGTCGATATTCATTGCACTTTCGGTCATCACCTGTCACCTCATTTCTGCGGGAAGAATTCCCAGGTCGCGCAGCTTCCGGATTGCCGCAGCGTCGAAACCATGTTCAGCCAGGATCTGCTCGCTGTCCTGTGCAAACCGGGGCGGTGTGTGCCTCAGCCCGCCTGGCGTCCTGGAAAGCTTGATGGGTGTGCCCAGCGCCTTGAAGTTGCCGCTCTCTATCACCATGGACCTGCTTTGGGAATGTTCGGCAGCCAGCGCATCATCTATGTCCATCACCGGCCCTATGGGTACACCGCCCTTTAGCAGGGCCACCGAGACCTCCAGTGAATCGCGTTCAGAAAAACACTGCGCCAGCAATTGCGTCAGCAGGTCGCGATTCTCCAGCCTGGCCCTGTTGGTTGAAAACCTGGGGTCGCCCGCGAGTTCCGGGATGCCGAGGATTTCAACCAGCTTCCTGAACTGGCTCTCGTTGCCGACCACCAAAAAGACTTCGCCGTCACGCGTGCTGAACTTGTCGCAAGGCACCACGTTGGGATGTTTGTTGCCCAGCAGCGGCGGGCGTTTGCCGTTGAGGAAAAAATTCGCGGCATGCGGATGCAGCAGCGACATGCCGCAGTCATACAGGGTCATGTCCACCAGTTGCCCCTTGCCTGAACGCTGGCGCTCCTGCAAAGCCATCAGCACGCCTATCACCGCATACAGGCCGGTGGACAGGTCAACAATGGGCGTCCCTATGCGCATCGCACCGGTGGACGGGTCGCCGTTGATGCTCATCAGCCCGGTCATGGCCTGCAGGACGGCGTCATAGCCGGGCAGGCCGCCCAGCGGCCCGGTCGCGCCAAAGCCGGTGACCCTGCAATAGACCAGGCGGGGAAAGCGCGGGCTGAGGTCGGTCTCGAAGGACATGCCCCAGGCTTCCATGGTTCCGGTCTTGAAGTTTTCGATCAGCACGTCGGCATCTTCAAGCATTTCAAAAAGCACGGCGCGTCCCTCCGGTGTGCTGATATCCAGCGCCAGCGCCCTTTTGTTACGGTTCAGCCCGATGTAATAGCTTGCATCGCCGCGGCCGCCCGTCTCGGGGGCAAACGGTGGCCCCCAACGGCGCGTGTCGTCGCCCTGGGGCGGCTCCACCTTGATCACTTCTGCGCCGTGGTCTGCCATGATCATGGAGCAAAGCGGGCCTGCCAGCACACGGCTCAAATCGATAATCTTCAGGCCATGCAGCGCGCCTTCTTGAACATTTATAACTGCCATAAAAATCCTGTTGCAACTTACGGTGTATGTGCCTGAGTGGGCAGGGGAATGAAAACGAGCAAGCCGTCGCGAAACAGCGCCTGCAGCGGCATTCCTATCTTCAAGCTGTCGGACGGCCCGAGCACCACGGTGCTGACAAGCCGGGGGCCTTCGTCGAGTTCGACCCAGGCCACGTTGTAGGGAACTTCCATGCCTTCGCGGTAGGCTTTCCACATCACCGTGAACGAGCTCAAGGTGGCCGTCCCGCGCGCGGGCACCCACTCGACATCTGCCGGCGGCAGGCGCGCGGCGAAGTGCAGGATCTGGGCTGTGGCGACAAGGCGGGGAACGCGGAGTTCGCCGCGCTTGATAAAAGTTTCGAAAGACTCTTCTGTGGGCGGCACTTCGCTGGGAGCTACGGAGTGAGGGGTGGGCGGCATGTGAGTACTCATCCGAGCTTGAGGTGCGGGCTGAGCAGCATGGCGGCGTGGTATTCCAGCCGCCCGCCCGAGCCGTTGACAAGAATCAGGTCGTTGGCGGCGATCTGCCGCGCCGTGCCATGTCCCCGGGCCTGCACGATGGCCTCTTCCAGTGGCGTCATGCCCTGCATGTAATAGCTGGCCAGATGGCCGCCGCCGGTGTTGACGGGGAGTCGTCCGCCGGGCGAGGTGGCGCCCGAAGCGATAAATGCCGCGCCTTCGCCGCGTGGGCACAGGCCGTAGTCTTCGAGTGCTGCAACAGCGCAGAAGGAAAAGGCATCGTAAAACTGGCACAGCGTGACGTCGGCGGGCGTTGCGCCTGCCATGGCGTACACACCAGTGGCTGCCAGTGCGCCTGCGGTCTGGTGTTCATCCTGCACGCCTGCGAGGCGATGTATGGTCGCGTGCCCCTGGCCCATGCCGTGAACGTAAACCGGCGGATTGGGTGAGTCCGCAGCGGCTTCTGCCGACGACACGATCACTGCGATGCCGCCGTTGACAGGGTAGGCGCAATCGAACACCCGTATGGGCTCGGCGATGTAGCGCGAGGCAAGGTAGCCTTCAAGATCCAGCGGCTTTTGCAAAAGGGCTGCAGGGTTGAGGGCCGCCCATTTTCTGCAGGAGATGGGGTACTGCGCCAGCTGCGATTCCGTCACCTGGAAATCATGCATGTAGCGCTGCGTGGCAAGCGCATAGGACGCAGCGGGACCGTAAAGCCCGTACTGACCTTCCCAGCCCGCAATACCTGTCAGCGGCGCCTCGTTCTGGTAGGACTGGCCGCCGCCCTGGCCGGCCACCAGCGGCGCATCGGCAAAGACACAAGCGACTGCCGATGCCATGCCCTGCCTGATCGCCATGGTGGCGAGCTGGACCATCTGCAGCACCGATGCGCCTTTGCCCTCCACCTGTGACAGGAACCTGAGGCTTGAGAGCCCGATGTCATCCATCATTTGCAGCGGAAGGGTGCCTGCAGGCGCCAGGCTGCTCTGGTTGATCAGCAGGCCGTCAACGTCTGCTGTATTCAGCCCTGCATTGGCGATGGCATCCCGCACGGCCGCCGCTGCAAGCGAACGGGCAGAGCCAATGGGTGAGCGCGACAGCTGGCTTTTTCCCAGCCCCACGATTGAAGACAGTGCGCCTGGCATGCTCAGACGATGAAAGCCAGGCTGGGGATGGGGCCGGCGGCGTGGATCAACATCACCTTCTTCAGGGCCATGCGCAATTGCCCCTCTTGCGTCACCAGGCCGTACTCGACACGCCCGGGCCAGACATTGACCTCATTGACGGATTGCATCTGGTATTCGTAGATCACGAAGTTGGCTTCTATGGTGAAACTCCCTTCACCGGTTTTTGCAAACGTCATGTTCGAAAGCATGCGCCGCATCACGGATTTGGGCGACTGGCTGAGGCGGGTTCCGGTGCGGAGTTGCCGCATGCGCGTGGCCAGCCGCGAGCGGTTGTCGTTGATGATGGACACATCACGGTCGGGATCAGGATTGTCCTGAATCACCGGTACCCAATAGCGCACCTGCGCGGCCAGCAGTGCCTCCCATTCTTCATAGCGGGATTCGTCGGCCAGTTGTGCCTCTAGAAAAACAAACGCCTCCAGTTCGCGCCGTTCCTGTTCGCTCACCGCCATGGCGGCCTCTTCCTGCACTGCACTGTTAGACATCTGCGGTCATCCCGGTTTCTGTTTTTTTCATCACGCTGGCATAGTGTTTCCAGAAACCCCGGTTGGGCGTCTCGTCGGTGTAATGCGACACCACCGCGCCATCAGCGCGCTGCTGCTCGCGCGTGGCGCCGCGGCTGATATCCAGCCATCCCGGCGAGTCACGCAGCGCGCGCCACTGGCGCTCAGCAATGATGGCGTCGTCGGCGGTCAGGAAGGACGATGGCCCGATGGCCACCTCGCCCTGCCGCATGATGCGGTTGTTCAGCTCTTCGGGTACACCCTTGAGGTACATGGGCGTATGCCAGTTGATGGTCTCGCCGACTGACAGCGGCTGGATCATCACGAGGCAGGTTTCCGCCAGGAACAGGTTGGGAAAAATAAAGGTGTGCGGCGGCCCCGAGCGCATCGCCTCTGATGCCGCGCTCTCGCCGTAGGCTTCGTTCATGGCCTTTGTGTATTCGGGATACCTGTCGGCCTTCACGCCCAGCCAGGTCATGGGCTGGGTGTAGGTGGGGCCGTAGTCCAGCTCGGTGTGGCCGTTGCCGAGGTAACGGACCACGGCAGTGATCGTATCTTCCTGCCCCGACAGGATGTTGTCGTACTTGCCCTTGATGGTGATGCTCTTGGTAAACGAATCGTGCACAAAGCCGACGTGATAGCCGTCGGCCTCGTTTTCGGAAAGCATTTTCCAGTTGGCGCGGAACATGTGTTTGATGCCGGGGCTGCGAAGCTGGACCTCACCGGCCGGCGACAACGCGCATTGCCGGTCCAGTGCCTGCACGGCGTTGCCCAGATGGTCGAGCAGAGAAGGGGCATCCAGGTTGAAGGTGGCGAAGACAAAGCCGCGGTAGCTGTCGACCTTTGCCTTTTTCAGGCTCAGTTTTGATTTGTCGGGGCACTCATGCGCGGTCAGCGGCATGTCCAGCAAATCCCCGTTGGCGCCGAACACCCAGCCGTGGTACTGGCAGGCGAACACTTTTTTGTTGCCCTTTTCGGGCTGGCAAATCAGGTTGCCGCGGTGCGCGCAGCGGTTGGCCACCACGTGAACGCCGTCTGCAGCCCTTGAAAAAATCACCGGCTCCGTGCCCATCATCCTGCGTAAAAAATCACCACGTTTCGGCACCTCCGATTCGTGTCCCACGTATACCCAGCCCTTGCCGAATATCTCGTGCATTTCCTGCTGGAAAATTTCCTGTTCGGTGTACAGCCTTGCATGCACCGAACCGCTCTTGATGAGTGTGTCTACCTGGACCATATTGATTCCTGTCGTTGGAAGGCTCGGCCTTCAGTCTTCGGATTTTTCCCATACCAGCACTGCTGTTCTGGCTTCGGGGGTGCCTTCTTCCAGCCTGGCTTCCAGGTGGAGGCGTCCGTCCTGCATGCGGGCGGTGCGCCGCTGCTCGCCACCTACCCAGTTGGGAAACAGGCTGGCCGTCACCTTGTGGACGATCTGGTTTCCGTCCATGGCATAGGTGCCGCTGTAGCTGAGGAAGGATTCGTAAGCGGCGGCCTTTTCTTCGGCTGCTGCATTCCACTGGCCACCGGTCTTGAAGGCCGGCCTGTCTTTTCTGGCAATAAGGCAACTCATGTATTGGCGGCCGTATTGAATAAAGCCGGTCACCTCTTCACCCATGGGGAAAACCTTGCGGCCGTCGTCGTAGGCCTGGACCCAGCTGCAGACGGACCAGCGACCCATCAGGTCATTTTTCGTCAAGACGGACGCATTGGGAAACAGGAAATCCGTAACGAGGGTGGTGAACTGCTGCGGGTGTTCGATTTGTACCCAGTGGCCGCATTTTTCAATGACCTCCATCCTGGAAACAGGCAGCAGCTCCTTGAGTTTTTCGGAGACGGCCAGCGGTATGACCTTGTCCTGCCTTCCGTGAATGATCAATGTGCCGGCACCGATTGATTTCAGTTGTTCGGCGGACAGTGCAAGCCTGTCCACCGACTGCTGGCGCGGCTGCGGGAACAATGCCGCAAAGCGCTGCTGTACGTCCGATCTTGTCGATGCGCGGTAGCGCATTTCTACAAGATCCTCGCTGACAAAGCTGCTGTCGTAAACAAAAATCCCCAGCAGTTCGCGCATCGCCTCCAGCGAGGGTGTGTATCCCCAGACCTTGTTCAGGCCCTCGCTGATAGCAAAGCTCACGCCGACGGCGCCCATCAGCACCAGCTTGTCTACACGTTCCGGATAAGCGTGGGCAAACGCCAGCGCGAGGCCCCCGCCAAAGGAATTGCCGACGACTGAAACGCGCTGCAGGCCCAGCCCATCCAGCAGGCCTGTCAGCTGCGACAGCCACATCGCCCGGTCCGGTATGGCGGTGCCGTCAACAGCGGTGTAGCCAAAACCCGCCATGTCCGGCGCGATCACCCTGGCGTGTTTTGAAAGCTCGGGGATGGTCAGGCGCCAGTTGGCCCAGGCAGTGACGCCGGGACCCGACCCGTGGATAAGGAGCACGGGGCTGCCCGTACCCACATCCTGGTAGTTGACCACCATGCCATCGAGCTGCATGGATTTGCCAATTTCGGGTGGGGCCGGCGTGCCTGTTGTGGTGGGGGTGGTCATTGCGTGCTTTCCTTGGATGCTTTTAACAGCTTGCGGCTTATCTGAATGTGAATGAAAAGGGCTGGAAGCCCTGTATTTCGACCAGGTAGTGCTCGCTGGACGCCACGGCCACCATGGGCCCGAGCGCGCCGGAGAGCACAAGATCGCCCGCACGCAGGGGCGTTTCGGTTTCAACCATTTTTTTCGCCAGCCACAGCAAGGCGTTTAGGGGATTACCCATGCAAGCGGCGCCCACGCCATGCGAGACAAGGTCGCCGGCCCGGCTTAACAACATGCCGCATGTCCTTAGATCAATCTGGCGCAGGAGCCGGGGTGAATCACCCAGCACATATCCGCCGGAAGAGGCGTTGTCTGCCACCGTGTCCACCAGAGCGATGTTCCAGTCTGCGATGGCGCTATCAACGATTTCGACGGCCGGCAAAACATAGGCAACGGCTGATATGGCGTCCTTCAGCGTCAGCGCGGGCGATGTGAGGTCACGTTCCAGCACGAAAGCGATTTCAGCCTCGGCCTTGGGTTGCATGAAGTGTTCCAGTGAGATGTCATCACCTGCGTTGAAGGCAAGGTCGCTCCATAACAGGCCGAAGTCAGGCTCCGAGACACCCAGTTGCGCCTGCACCGCCCTGGATGTGAGTCCAATCTTTGCGCCTGTGCTGGTGCGTCCTTCGGCTTTCCATGCGTCGGTGTTGATCTTCTGTATGGCATACGCATCCTCGATACGGGCCAGGCCCTGTTCTCGTAGCGGTGCGATGGGTGTTCGGGTTCTGCGAGCTGTGGCGAGGGACCCCGCTGCAGTACGCAATTGCCCGGCGGTCCAGTTCTGGATGATGATTTTCTGCATGCATGTATTATAAAATCTCAAATTGGCGAACTGCAACTAGTTTTTTGAATTAAAATTAGCTTTTAAAGTTTATTTATTCTATTTTAGAAAATTTATGGGTTTTATGATGAATCTGAAATCCCTGGGTTATGTAGGCGTCGCCGCGCCGTCGCTTGAAGAATGGACCTCGCTGAGCACCCGCCTGCTGGGAATGCAGCCGCACCGGGACTCATCTGGCGGATTGCAGCTGCGCCTTGATGATTACCAGCAGCGCCTGGCCATTGACACCCGGCTGGCGCCGGGCGATCACTATTACGGTTGGGAAGCGGGCGATGCCGGCGCTTTTGAGGCGCTGGCCATACGGCTGGACCGGGCCGGAGTGCCGTTCAAGGTCGAGCCGGCGCAGCTCGCCCAGCAGCGGGGTGTCCAGTCGCTGCTTTCGTTCAGGGATCCGGCCGGCAATCGGGTCGAGGTGTTTCACGGTCCCATCAAGTCTGAAATCCCTTTCACACCGTCCCGGGCGCTGTCGGGTTTTCGCACCGGCGGCCTGGGCCTGGGCCATGCCGTCTTCAACGTGGCGCAGGTCGAACCCATGCTGCGCTTTTATATGGATGTGCTCGGGTTCGGCCTGAGCGATTACATGCTCAAGCCCTTCAAGGCCTACTTTCTCCACCTCAATTCCCGCCATCACAGCCTGGCCCTGATTGAAACGGGCAGCAATGGGCTTCATCACGTCATGGTCGAGCTGCTGTCGCTCGACGATGTGGGCCAGGCCTACGACATTGCGCAGCTGGAGGAGGAAAGGATTGGCGTCACGCTGGGCAGGCACAGCAACGACTTCATGACGTCCTTTTACAGCCGCACGCCTTCGAACTTCATGATCGAGTACGGCTGGGGCGGCCGCGATATCAATCCGGAGACCTGGAAGGCCGAAGAGTTCTTCCATGGGGCCAGCCTGTGGGGCCACGAACGGTATTGGCTGCCGCTTGACAAACGCAAGCATGCGCTGGACATGAGGCTCAAGGCGGCAGCGGACGGATTCAGGGCTCCTGTCCATGTATTTGAAGGCAACTACAAGGTCGTGACGGCCTGCTAAGGCGAGGCGTTCAACGCAAACATTGGCCGCGGTGTTCGCGGGCTTTGGTAGTATTCCCAGCATACGAAATTTTCACGTGGGAATTGCCGCCAGATGTCCTCCAGCCTCACCCGAATGCTCGCAGTTTTCAATGCGTTTTCTGCGGAACATTCCGTTCTCACTGCTGAGGACATCATGGCGCGCCTCGGTTACAGCCGGGGCACAGCCTATCGCTATGTGCGTGAGCTGGTTGCCGAGGGCTTTCTGACCCGGGTTGCCGGTTCCGCCTACACCCTGGGTCCACGCATCATCGAACTGGATTACGTCATAAGGCAGGGTGATCCGGTGCTCAACGCCGGTGTGCCGGTCATGCATGCCCTGCGCAAGAAATTCGAATGCGATGTATTGCTCGCCAGCTTTTACAACGATCGGGTTGTCGTGACGCATCACGAACGCGGCGATGACGGGATCACCGTGAGTTTTGGAAGAGGCCGCGCCATGCCGGTGTACAAGGGCGCGCCCTCCAAGGCCATCGTCTCGGCGCTCTCGCCGCTCAAGCAGAAAAAGATCTATACGGAATTCAGGCAGCCCATTGCTGCCGCCGCGATGGGGTCTTCGTGGGAGGAGTTCCGCTCAAAGCTGGCGACGATCAAAAAACAGGGCTACTGCATTTCTCTGGGTGAGCTGGATCCCGGCAACGTTGGCGTCGGTGTGCCGCTCAACCCCGAGCCTGCCGGTGCCGGCGGCAGCCTGTCGCTGGTGATCAGCCGGGCAAGGTACGACATTCTTGACAAGGCCTTGCTGGTCGAGGTGCTGACCGCAGCGGCCAGGCAGATTGAGAGCCTGATTCTGGGTGCCTCTCATGCGGCGAGTAGATAGTTAATCTCAAATTACAGTATTTATAAAAATTAATGCAGAAATTTAGGTAATAACCCTTTATTTTATTTCGATATTGTGGAACTATCATGCAACCCAGTGTGGCCCTGGCCACTTTGGCGTTCGGGCACGTCATGGCAATTTGCCGGTGTCCCGGTTTGTTTCCGAACAGGAGAAATGCATGAATACAACCCGTCGACAGATTCTCAAGACCGTCCCGGCCCTGGCGGCCGCAAGCTTTTCACCTGCTTTTGCACAGGGCAGCTACCCGAACAAACCGCTTCAGCTGATCGTGCCTTTTGCGACAGGTGGCGGTAATGACATCCTGGCGCGTATCGTTGCCGCGCCACTGTCGGGAATTCTTGGGCAGCCTGTGGTGGTCGACAACAAGTCAGGCGCTGGCGGCAATATCGGCGCGCAGTTTGTGGCACGCTCCGCGCCCGATGGCCACACACTGCTGCTGGCCACCAATACGCTGACGCTCAATCCCTTCCTGATCAAGTCGCTGCCGTTTGACATCAGCAAGGACCTGGCGCCTGTCACCCTGATCGCCAACCAGCCCATCGTGGTGGTCGTCAACCCCAGCGTCCCGGCAAAAAACATCAGGGAACTGGTGGCCTACCTGAAGGCCAATCCCGGCAAGGTGTTTTATGCAAGCCCGGGCAATGGAACGCCGCATCACTTTGCGACCGAACTGTTCAAGCAGGTGACGGGGGTACACATGACTCACGTTCCCTACCGGGGAGCAAGTCCTGCGCTCACCGACCTGATTGCAGGCCAGGTGCAGGTGATGTTTGCCTCGGTCATTTCAGCCTTGCCCTTCATCAAGGACATCCGTATACGTGCGCTGGCAACCGCCGAGGGGCGCCGCATTTTTGTGCTGAAGGACCTGCCCACCGTCAAGGAATCCGGATACCCCACCTATGAGTCCACCATCTGGGCAGGCATCATGACGGCGGCCGGCACACCTCCTGCGGTGACCCAAAAACTGTCGGATGCCATTCGCAAGGCCATTGCCATTCCGGAAGTGGCGGCACAACTCCAGAATGCAGGCTTTGAGGTTTCCGCCAACGGCCCTGAGGGATTTGGCGGCCTCATACAGACCGACTTGCAGCAGTTTGCAAAAGTCGCGAAAGCCGCAGGGATTCTCCCGGAATAAGCCGTACGTCAGAAGCTTTAGCCATCTTCAAGCAATGTGCATATGCGGAAGCGGCGCATAAATTCTTAACATCAGCCTTTCGCCCTTATTCGACGCGCTATGCAAGCTACTTTAGTCTACGCCTTCGTTTTTCCGAAAACAGGTGCGAGACGCAAAGCGAATGGACGCTGAAGAAAATGAGGCAGCGAAAGAGTGCATCAGCCCACCGCCAGAACTATTTTTCCGATGTGCTCACTGCTCTCCATGAGACGGTGTGCCTCGCCCACATCTTTTAAATCAAATATTTCAAACACTGCCGGCCTCACTCGCCCACTGACGAGTAGCGGCCAGATGTGCTTCTCCACCTGGCCCACAATCGTCGCCTTCCTATCTACACCTTGCCGCCGTAACGCTGATCCCGTTATTGTTAGCCTCCGCATAATCACGTCCAATAGGTCAACCGACGCCTGGTTTCCTGACATCGCCGCGATGCCCACCAAATAACCATCCTCACGGAGCACACGTAGATTTTTGGAGAAGTAGTCGGTTCCCACTATGTCCAACACGACATCCACGCCTCGCCCGCTCGTAGCGTTTAAGACAACGTCGGTGAAATCATGAGTCTTGTAATTAATAGCCAGGTCAGCGCCTAACGCCAAGCAAGCTGCGCATTTCCCCGCACTTCCCGCAGTCGCGAATACGCGCACCCCTAACGCCGCATAAATTTGTATGGCCATCACGCCAATTCCGCTCGTCCCACCGTGCACAAGCAACGAGTCCTTAGCCACCAATTCAGCACGCATAGACAGGTTCGACCATACGGTGCAACACGCCTCCATCAGCGATGCTGCTTCCACAATCGTCAATCCAGCGGGTATCGGAAGGCCATGGGACTCTGGAACCGCGACATACTGAGCATACCCCCCCCCTGTCAGCAGCGCACAAACACGCGTCCCATCGACAAATCGGTTTGCCCCGACTCCTCGCGCGACGACCTCTCCCGCGCACTCAAGCCCGATGATATTGCTCGCGCCGGCCGGCACCACATACTTTCCACGTCTTTGGGAGCAGTCAGCTCGATTAACCCCAGCGGCCCCAACCTTCACCAACACCTCCCCCGGACCTACCGTTGGAATGGAAGCCGTAGAAATTCTGAAGCCATCCAGATTCCCAGGCGGCACTGCTTCGGCGTATAGCATGGTCGTCGGAATACTGGGCATCAACCGGCCTCCGCCAGAAACAGACCTTGATTCCTTGTTTGTGCGCCTAAACTCATGCCGCCAGTCATCGGGATTGTCTCCCCAGTCATATACGCTGCTTCGTCCGATGCAACGAAGAGTACTAAATTCGCTATTTCCACCGCCTCCGCAAATCGTCCAAGAGGAATTGCGCGCAAAAGGCTCGCGTTTGTGCCTGAGCCCGCACCAGTCGCCATGGGCGTTGCGACGCGACCAGGCGCAATCGCATTCACGGTGATCCCACAATTTCCGAATTCTCCCGCCAGCGTTCGGGTCAAGGAGTTTATGGCGGCTTTGGATGCGCTGTAGTGCGCCCCAGCAAGCCCCGCATAGAACAGAGAGCCCACAGAAGACATATTGATGATTCGCCCCCAACCTCTTTGCACCATTCCAGGCGCAATGTGCTTGATCGTATTAAATGCACCGGTCAGGTTGACTCCCAAGACCCTTTCCCATTCAACTGGCGCCATATCTAACACGCTGTGGGATCGCCCGGCGTGCTTCGGAGAGATCGCGGCGTTGTTAATCAGAATATCAATCGGTCCTATTTCTTCCGAAATTCTTTCCGTCGCTGCTTTACACTCCTCATAGTTCTCCACATTGGCAGCAGCGCTTACCGCCACGGCTCCTGTGCGGCGAATCGCCTGAGCTGCAGCCTCACCAGCGACATTATCCTCATCGAGAATTCCCACCCTCGCCCCCGCACGCGCAAAGCACTGCGCGAGAGTCTCACCAATACCTCTCCCCGCACCAGTAATCAATACCCTCCTGCCGGTGAAGTCATATTGAATCGCCATATATCCAACTCTCGAGCCTTTAAAAGGTCGCCCGCCCACCGGAAAAGTCGAAGACCGCTCCGGTAGTAAATGAGCACTCTGAGGTGCATAACCACGCAATCATTGCCGCGAGTTCCTCCGGCTCCCCAAATCGGCCCATTGGAATTTTTGCTTTAAGCGCATTGAGATGTTCTTCAGTCGACTGCTGCAGTAGGGAGGTACGGGTGACAGTAGGTGTGACGCAGTTGACGATGACGCCATCCTTCGCCAGTTCCTTCCCCAGCACTTTTGTCAACGCAATAACTCCTGCTTTTGCCGCGCTGTAAGCACACGAACCAACGTTCCCTTCTTTCCCAGCCATCGATGAAACGTTTACGACACGTCCATAGGACTTCTTCCGCATCGCAGGTACCAAGGCCTTGATGCATAGAAATGTTGCAGTGAGATTTATATCGAGATGTCGTTGCCAATCATTCAGGGACAACTCCCAGGTCCGAAGGTGTGGCCCCACCACGCCGGCAGAGTTAACCAATATGTCAAGCTCTCCACCGCTCCAGCCCAGCGTCTCTTCAGCCGCTTCGACTACCGCCTTTTCGCTCGCTACATCCAGTTGGACAAAATGACTATTAGCCGGCAAATGTGTAGCGGCCTCGGATAGCGCTTGCGCATCACGGTCCCAAAGGCATATCGATGCCCCCGAGGCCGCTAGACGCTTCGCTACCGCTAGCCCGATACCTTTTCCACCGCCAACAACGACCGAGCGGTGCCCAGCGAGATCAAGGCTGTTCATATTAGCTCGCCCAATTTTCCAGCAAGTCGACAGGGTCTCCGTAACTGGCAGCCAAATCCCAAACTTCAGTATCTCGAGAGGCTTCCAAAACGCCTTCCCTCATGAGCGCGTTCGCTCCCGCGAAAACCGTACTGTCAAAAGTGATCAGATCCATGTGGATTGGCGGCTCTTCCCAATCCGGCATCGTCCGCCGTATGTAGTCGCTGGGCGCTACCAAATCGATCCCGAAATGCAGCGCACCCACGGAGTTAGAACCAGCTGGATAGATGCGGTGACGAGGTGCTTTCGGATTGAAACCACAACCCAATTCAATCAATTTACCCCCCATGAGCATTTTGCGCAGAATTACGGCGTCTTCGGAGTCGCCAGTGACCTCTACAACCTCATCGTTTGCAAACCTTACACCGATCGGTTCGATAAATGGCCGCTGAAACCCGACCGCCCACTGTGGATATATCGTTCCTGTCATGTCCACAACCTGGTCCGGGCGATCCACGCACGGCCCACGCTCGTAGAGGTTGGGCCCATGAGTCGGCATGTAATGGCTATAACAGCCAGGTTCGTCCGCAGCAATTATTCCTCGCCATCTATTTGTTGCCATCAATTTATCGCGCATGCGGGGCGTAAACCCGATCCGAAAGTCTGAGCCCCTGTCATCTGAGAATTGAACGTCAAAATCTTCGCCTGATGGATACCTGCTACCTGTAGCCTTGGCGAGAGCGCCCACGAGTTCCACAGGGAAGCGCGCTTGCGGGGTATACAAAAGATCAAAGTCTCTGAAGAATGTGATCTTTATCCATCGCTGACCGCGACGACGCATCTCAACATTGAAGGGATCAATGACGGAGCAAAACCAGGTCGACACTACAACTGTTGCCTGCTCTATGGCAGGTTTTACCCAATCTGGCATCTCCTCTACTTGAGACGTGTAGTTACTGAGCACCAGGGGCTTAATGCCGCGAGCCCTTGCAACCCCACTTATTGCCGCAACGACACGGGGATCCAAGAGCCGGTCAGTCAAAATAACCAGCCTGTCTCCTTTTTTTAAATTGAGAAACTCTGCCAGGTAGGTCGTGGCCATCAGTAGATTACTGATCCTCGTCAACTCACTCTCAGCCGGATCTGGCAGCCCCTGACCAAGCAAGTCACGGACGTTTACAAACCGTCCTCCACTTTTAATAAATTCATCTGCAGCATCAGTGCGACGCGTCTCCATATCCATGTCTTTTACTCCTAGATTGTTTAGTCGAGTTTCAAGTTAGCTTGGCGAACTGCCTTGCTTGACTTTGCAACAGTCCTTCTACTTGGGGCTCATTTAAAGCTTTGAGAATCTCTCGATTGAGAGT
Source organism: Pseudomonadota bacterium (assembly GCA_040388335.1). Taxonomy (GTDB): domain Bacteria; phylum Pseudomonadota; class Gammaproteobacteria; order Burkholderiales; family Burkholderiaceae_C; genus Polaromonas. The sequence goes on from JAZKCB010000127.1 coordinate 22,645, forward strand.
ATTTGTATCTAACTTTTTAGGTTGTTTTGTTGTTATGGGCATTTGTGCCGACCTCTTTCAATACTGGCTATAGGTATTCCGTTGCTTGGCACGGCAAAGAGAAGGTAAGCAATTCCGCCCCGTGATCACCCGTTTTGAGTTGGGGAAAAGCCTCACCTTTGGGAATGAAAATGTGATCCCATGGCCTCATATCCAATAGATTTCCTGTCACCGCTCCTACCAACATAAAAATAAACTGCCCTTCACCCTCTTCAAGATGAGTAAGCTGCAGATCCGAGCCTGGCGGTAAGCGAATCGCGTCGGCCCGAAGCCCATCACTGCCTTCAGGGATAAGTACATGAACTTCTGGATGGCTGATCCCTTCAAGCGCAGCGTTCGAGAGAGGCTGCCAGCACTCAGATGAGGCGTGTCGCTTTGGCCCGGGAAACATGTTCGCCTTGCGCGCAGTACCTTGCGCTCAGTAATCGGGATGTATCCGTCCTCCCTCACTGGTCGCAACTTGAAGTATTTCAAACCTTGCGGGCCAGAAACGAGCGGTCCGTAGCCGGTATATGCACCCGCGTAATGAACGACGACAGGCCCTAGAGCATGGCGTCCAATTGTTCCCCCTCCCTCAACAAACACCTGGAACTGGTTGTTTCGGTGGAAGTGTGCCTCTAGCGTGGTATTAGGAGGTTGCTCAAGAAGAAAAGAGTGCGGCGCCACCATGCGCCCCTCCTTTGCCTCAATCCACTCGCCCTTGTGAAAGACGGTGCCCAGTGCCGGAATAGCGCGGCGCGTCGACTCACCGTGCGACCGTAGTCCTGAGTAAATCATAGTGCGTGGTCAATCAGTCCAACTTCACTTTGGCCTGCTGGATAACGGCCCCTAACCTTGCGATGTCCTTTTGCTGAAACTCTCTAAATTGCGAGGGGGACAAGGCAGGCTCAGGAACGTCTACGCCAAGCTTTACAAACTGCTCCCGGATTTTTGGATCATTAACAGCTTTAAGCGCTTCCCTATGGAGGACAGCAACAACGTCTGGCGACGCACCAGCCGGCAAAAATATTCCAAACCAGCCAACCAGCTCATACCCGGGCACTGTCTCAGCAAAAGTTGGTACCGACGGAAGTGCTTCGCTACGGCGAGCGCTGGACACAGCTAGCGCTTTTAACTTGCCGCCCCGGACCAAGGCGGCAGCAGAACCCGTCCCGGGGAATGCCATCGTCACCTGTCCGCCCATGACATCCACAACTGAAGGTGCGTCGCCCTTATAAGGCACGTGAATCATGTCTAGCGAAGCCAGGGATTTCAAAGATTCACCCGCCAGATGTGGCGTCCCTCCCGCGCCGGAAGATCCAAACGACAGCGAGCCGGGTTTGGCTTTAGCAGCGGAGATCAAGTCTTGCAAGTTGTTGTAGGGGGAGTTCGGGGCAACCACCAACACAACCCCGCTAATCCCAACCAACGCAACCTGCGTGAGATCCTTCATTGGGTCATAGGGAAGTTTGGCAAAAAGTGAGACATTTGCTGCTTGGGGGCCGTTGGCTCCGAACAGGATCGTGTATCCATCCGGGGCAGCTTTTGCAACCAGGGCCGAGCCAATATTTCCGCTACCGCCGACCCTGTTATCGACAATAACCTGCTGACCCATCGATTCGGTCATCTTGCCGGCAACTGCTCTAGCCAAGCTATCGGTAATTCCGCCCGCAGCATAAGTCACAACCATGCGTATTGGTCGCGAAGGATAGGTTTGCGCTGTCAACGGGGTAGACACAAACGCGCTGAACATTGTCAGCGTAGTCAACAATCGAAGCATTTCATCGTCTCCAAATAATTCTTAAATATGCTGCGATCATCGCAATATTCGACCCAGCAATAAACTATCATTCCGCAATTCCGAATTGAGGTGTTTTTTGGTGCATAAATTGCCGCCGCTTTCAGATAACCTCGCAGTAGAACTGCCCAAAAAGGATCGCGATTTTGCGATCACCCTTTTCAAGGGTCTTGAGATGTTGCGGTGCTTTACGCCCGAGCAACCAGCCTTAAGCAATGCGGAACTTGCGCAGAAAATGGGGGTATCTAAACCCACCGTCTCGCGGTTTACTTACACGTTGTGTATGCTGGGTTGCATGCGTTTGCAACCCAATACCGGCAAATACCAATTGGGGTCCGCAGTACTGTCACTGGGGTACACGTTGCTCGCAAATATTGGGCTGCGTCAAGTCGCCCGGCCGTATATGCACCAGCTTGCGGATTTCGTCCAAGGTGCCGTTTCGATGGGAATTCGTGACCGGCTCGGTGTGATTTACGTTGATACGTGCCGCAGCCGTTCGGTGACGGGGAGCGAACTCTCCGACATCGGAATGAGCCATCCAATGCTTGCCTCATCAATCGGAAGAGCTTATTTGGCAGGCTGTCCGATTGACCAACGTACCAAACTATTAAATGAAATTCGCGTAAAAACCCCAGAAGTGTGGGACAAATTCAGCGTCAATGCGCTGCGATCTGTTGACGAGTACCAAGTCAAAGGATTTTGTGAATCGCTCGGTGAGTTAAGGCCAACAAGATATGCCGTAGGAGCCCCACTCAAAATGCTCATTGAGGGTGAGCGAATTGTTTTCAACTGTACAGTTCATTCTTATCAAACCACCGTAGAAACGGTGCGGCAAGATTTCGGGCCACGCTTGCGGCTGATGGTCGACCAAGTCGAATCCCACCTGATCGGAGTGCCGGCCTGGAACCGATAGTCAAACCCATCACGGAATTGTGTTGTGTGACCATTCGATTTGCGACGATGAGCCGTCTATAACGTCTCCCGTTTTTTGAAATGATCGCTTCATGTGCACCAAGCCGATCTCAATGAGCGGGCGCAGGCGCGTGCCTGGTGCCACGCAGTTCATTGAATGAGAAGGCACACGCCGCAGCTGACAGAAATGCAACGCCCAGATTAACCCAGATCACTGTGGTAACGATGCCCACTTGGGTCACAGCCAGACCCGCACCTATAGCAGGGACTGAGATCGCAATGTAGGCAACCACAAAGAACGCGCTCATGACGCTCGCGCGATGATGAGGCTCTAGTTGTTGAGTTGCAATAGGTTGTTCCCGCCGAGTCGGGAAGCTGGAGGCTTGTAGCCCAAGGCCGAATGGGGTCTGCGGGCGTTGTAGTAGGCCAGGAAAGCGGGAAGCCATGCGGTACGTTCAGCACTGTTACTCCAGATGCGACCGTAGGCCCATTCACGAAGGCACGTCTGGATGAACCGCTCGGCCTTGCCATTGGTCTGAAAACGGTAAGGCCTGGTGAACGTGTGCTTGATGCCCAAGGCCTGGCAGGTCTTGGCGAACAGTTTGGAGCGATAGGCACTGCCGTTGTCGGTCAACAGGCGTTTGATGTTCACGCCCAGCGCCTTGTAGTGGGCCACTGTGGCTTTAAGGAAATCGACCACTGACTCCTTGCGTTCGTCGCACAGCACCTGCACAAAGCTCGCACGAGAATGATCGTCGATGGCCACATGCACGACCTCCCAGCCGGCGCCATCGACTGAGTCGCGCCGATCACCGGTGACGCGGTGACTGGGTCGCACGATGCGCCCGAGCTTCTTGGTGTCCATATGCAGCAATTCCCCAGGCGCTTCACGCTCATAGCGCACCACCGGCTCAACAGGCTCGAGGGCTTTAAGGCTCGATAGCCCCAGGCCGGCCAGGAAGCGGCTGACGGTGGCCACGCTGCGTCCGACCACGCCGGCAATGCAGCGCATAGGCATTCGGCTGCGGCGCAGCTTCTCTATGCGACAGGCCAGCTTGCTGTCGATGCTGCTGCGCGTACGATCCGGCCGGGAGGTGCGGTCACACAGGGCCTGGGGGCCGCCTTGCTCGAAGCGACGGAGCCATTTACGCGCCGTCTGGCGACTGACTCCAGCGGCCTCGGCTGCAGAAATCAACCCCATCACAGCAATGCGTTCGATGAGCAATTTGCGTCCTTCGATCGTTAATCTGGCATTCTTATGGCTGTTCACCTGGTTGTTCCTTCTGTGAGTTCTGAAGCGTCGTAACTCCAGTCTCCCAGACTCTTCCGGGTGAACAACCTATTGAAACATCACAGCTAGTCGGCTGACGATCATGCGTAGAGCGCCCATGAACGCACCACCGAACCCGAAACCTGCCACGATCGCGGCGACGACGAAAAGCGGAAGGTTCGCAGTCTGGGTCGAGATGGCCGACGCGACACTACCCGCTGCCAGCAGCGCAGTGCCCATGTCACCGTCTTACGGTTGCTCGCACGCCGAAATACCAGTTGGCCCAAGGTCGCGAAAACACTGAAGCCCAAGATGTAGATGCCAGGCCACAGAAGATTAGTCGCCCCAAAAATCGCCCGCACGATAGCGGGCCAAGTGCAAGGCTATCACCGGTCACCGACCACGAAACGAACACTATTGTCGGCGCGATAGAGAAGGTGCGCATCACGCGCAGCGGCACCCCAAGGGGGGTTGGAAGGTAGCGCTTTGGGCAGCGTGGAGCGTCGGGCAACGGTTTCAGGCATTCGTGCGATCTCCCACAGGTCGAAGAAAAGGAGACCACAACGACGACGTAGGGAAGCACCTCGGGGTACGGCGCGTATTCAACGAGCGCGCAGGACAGGAGCGCCCCGACTCCGATGCCCATCGCGTTGGCAATCCCGCTAACCAGTCCGGTTTGCGCGGGGTCGCGGCGCGGATGGTGTTCGAGCAGAGCCACGCTGTTGGCCCCCAAAAGCAATCCTGTCGCGATACCCTAAACAGCCGCGCGGCGAACAGCCACGCAACGCTATCTGCCAGCGCGAAAATGATGGCGGAGGCCGTAATTCCAACACTGCCAGCCGCAAGCACCGGCCTTTTCCCAACAATATCCGACAAGCTGCCGACGCCGATCAGGGCAGCAAGCACGCCAAACGCATACACCGCATAGATTTCGGTCAAGGTCAGCGCAGTGAAGTGCCACTCAGGCTGATAACGCCCATACAAGAGGTTGGAATAGCCGAAGCCGCAAGTGCCGCCGCCGTGAGAAACGCAACCCAGACAAATGGGCGCTAATTTTGTTGCGTCATGTTTCTTCCATTGGTGAGGGGTAACGCAAACTTTCACAAGCAAAAGTGTCGGGCGACTCGGCGCCGACAGGCGTGGCTTGTGCCTGAGTGCCGCAAGTGAGATGCATAAGGTGCAGCGCAAGCGCACCCGATCGTCATGGAGAACTTACAGGCGCTCTAGGATCGTTGCAATGCCACCTCCAAGGCATTGAGTGGCGAGGGCGTAGCGATGCTGTTCGCGCAGCATCCAGTGCAGTCGCCTTTGCGGTGATGCATGCGCCGGTAGCCCCCAAGGGATGGCTGATGGAGATGCCGCCACCATCGACGTTGACGATCGCGGCGTCAATCTGCAGGTCTTGCATGCATGCAAACGCCTCGTTGATCTCGACGATGCCGATGTCGTCAATGGTCAGCTAGGCGCGCGCGGGTGCTTTTCTAGTGGCGGGGACTGGCCCGATGCCCAAGATTTCCGAGTCGACACCCACGACGGCGAAGGAGCGGATGCGCGCTGAGAGGCTGAGGCTAGCGACGCCAACTGAAAAGGCGCCCATGAAAGTCGGTCCAACTTCACACTAGAAGCACGCAAGAGCCTCCGCGGGCACGGTTCGGAAAGAATGTAGTTTGCGAATTGGGGGTGTAAGAAGTTTTGTGTAAACGGTCTTTTGGCAGGAAACTGCCGTCTTGCATGGAGCAATGATGACCGTAGAGAAGAATCCGTTACCCACAGAACTGATAGATGCGCTGCTGGATAATTACAAGAAACCTGAAGATTTAATTGGCCAGGATGGCATCCTAAAACAACTCACCAAAGCCTTGGTTGAACGGGCACTGCAGGCCGAGATGACCGACCACCTCGGCCATGGCAAGAACCAGGTGGTGTCCAACGAGGCCGGCAACACCCGCAACGGGCGCAGCAAGAAAACCCTCAAGGGCGACTTCGGTGAACTGCCCATTGAAATCCCCCGCGACCGGGCCGGTACGTTCGAGCCGCAAATCATCACCAAGCACCAGACCCGCTGGAGCGGCTTTGACGACAAGATACTGTCGCTGTACGCACGGGGCATGACGGTGCGTGAAATTCAAAGTCACTTGCAGGAAATGTACGGTGCAGAGGTCTCGCCCACACTGATTTCCTCGGTGACTGACGCCGTTCTGGATGAAGTCAAGACTTGGCAGTCGCGTCCCCTGGATGCCCTATACCCCATCGTTTACATGGACTGCATTCACGTCAAGGTGCGCGACAGCGGCGCGGTGCGGGTCAAAGCCCTGTACCTGGCCATTGGCGTCAATCTGGAGGGCATCAAGGAGGTCCTGGGTCTGTGGATGGCTCAGACTGAAGGTGCAAAGTTCTGGCTGCAGGTGGTGACCGAGCTGAAGAACCGGGGTGTGGCCGACATCTTCATCGCCTGTGTGGACGGCCTCAAGGGCTTCCCGGACGCCATTGAAGCGGTGTTCCCCAAGACCGCCGTGCAGCTCTGCTTGGTCCACATGGTGCGCCACAGCCTGAACTTCGTGGGCTGGAAGCAGCGCAAGGAAGTTGCTGCCGATTTGCGTTTGATTTACAGCGCGTCCACCGAGGACGAGGCCTTGCTCAGGCTCACAGAATTCGAGGGCAAGTGGGATGCATCGTTCGCGCCGATTGGGCAGTCCTGGCGGCGTAACTGGTCACGTCTGACGCCGTTCTTTGATTACCCGGCCGACATCCGCAAAGTGATTTACACGACCAACGCCATTGAGTCGGTGAACATGAGCATGAGGAAAATCACCAAGACCCGTGGCTCGTTTCCGACCGATGAGGCCGTCTTCAAATTGTTCTACCTGGCACTGAACAACATCAGCCAGAAGTGGACCATGCCGATACGGGATTGGCAGGCCGCCCTGAATCGCTTTACTATCCAGTTTGACGAGCGCATGTCGCGCGTCTAACTCAACCGCCGGTTACACAAAATTCGGGACACCCTCTGCGAATTCCTTCGGGTCCAAAGCGCAGTATCAAAACTTGGAGCTTCTGCTTGTTTTGCTTTCACGTCTAAATCACCCGAGTGAATTTTGAACGTCGGCATTAATTTCCTGCCCACGTGGGCAGGAAGTGGCGAGCATGAAAAAACGCCGCTCCATACGAAAACGTCCGCAACCAAACTGGTGTCTTACTAGGATTTAGTCTTACTTCAAGGCCTCTACCTTCGAAAGATTACTATCCCAACTACTATTCGGGCTTGATTCCTGATTCGCGAATCAACTTGCCCCACTTATCTGCATCTGATCGTATTTTTTCGGCGAATTCAATGGACGTGTTGCCCACCGGAATCACGCCCATCTTGTTCCATGTCGCAAGCAGTTGAGGTGATTTAGCAATCTGAGCTATTTCCGCCTCCAGCTGCGATACTTTTTCTTTCGACATTCCTGATGGCCCAAGCAAGCCCAGCCAGACACTTGACTCATAACCAGGCAAACCCGCCTCAGATATTGTTGGCACCCCTGGCAATAGTGGAGAATGTTTTGCTCCTGTTAGCGCGATAGCTTTCATGCGTCCAGAACTGATAAATGGCACTGCTGTCCCAATAGCCGCATAGAAGTAGTCAACTTGTCCTCCTGCCAGGTCCGACATTGCAGGAGATCCGCCTCGATATGGGACGTGGGTCATTCTCCCCCCTGACATCCGATTAAAGAGTTCCATTGAAAGATGTTGCGGACTACCGGAACCAATGGAAGCGAACGTCGATTCACCTGGATTGCAACGCGCAAGCTCTATCACTTGCGCCACGTTATTGGCTTTTACTTTGGTTCCGGCAACCAGAACCATCGGCATGTCCACCACCATCGAAATCGGAACAAAATCGCTTGTCGTATATGGCAATTTTGCATACAGACTAGGATTAGTCGATAGCGTCGACTCTGTAGTCAGAAGCAATGTATTGCCATCTGGGGGAGAACGCGCGACGAACTCTGCCCCAACAATGGTACTGGCTCCAGGTTTGTTATCAACAATAACTGTTCGCTTCAAACGGTCCTGAAGTGCAATAGCGACAATGCGCGCCACACCATCTGCAGCCCCGCCGGGGGATACGGAACAACGATTCGTATTGGCCTTTGATCCGCTGGCTGCGCGCTTGCAGTTATCGGCACCGCTCCGACGGCCAGAATAAACGTTGCGATGAGGAAATTAGCTCTGGAAATCATGGCTACCTTTGATGCTTTTGTAGGACCTAAAACTGGAAGGCCTAAAGATATTTGCTTAAGGAACTGAACTTCAGTTCAAGCGTTCAAGTCAGCGTCAATCGACGCGGGTGCCGGTTTCTTTAACTATCTTCGACCACTTAGCATCGTCAGCCTTCATTAGTTTCGCCAGATCCGCGGGTGATGAGGCCAAGGCTTCAATATCAATGGTGGAAAGGGAACTCCTAACGGCTGGATCTGAAAGCGCCCTCTTCATATCTGCGCTGATCTTGGTGACCACACTCTGTGGTGTTCCAGCCGGCGCAACCAAACCAAGCCAAACCTCGCTGTCAAAACCTGGAACTCCGGCCTCCGCAATAGTTGGGATTTGAGGAAACGCAGCCAAGCGGCGGGATCCGCCCACTCCAAAAGCTTTGAGACCGCCCGCCTTGACTTGAGGAAGAACGGAGTTCGAAACTCCAAACATTACATCGACCTGCCCCCCAACAACATCAGTGACCGCAGGGATAGCGCCTCGATAAGGAACGTGTACCAGATCTGTGCTGGTCATATTTTTGAACAACTCCGCACTTAAATGATGGGGCGTGCCCACACCTGCCGATGCATATGTCAGTTTGCCTTTCTGGCTTTTAGCGAGCGCGATAAATTCCTTAAGATTGTTGGCTTTGACGGATGGATGTGCCACTAACAGAATGGGCGCAATACCCATTTGTCCAACTGGCTCGAACTCCTTGAACGCGTCATATCCCGCTTTGCCAGGCGCATACAGGTGAGGATTGATCACGAAGCTATTAGCGACGACGAGCAAGGTATAGCCATCAGCGGGCGCTTTTGCTACTTCCTTGGATCCAATATTGCCGCCCGCGCCGGGCCGGTTATCCACCACAACGGCCTGTCCCCAATACTGGGCCAGCTTTTGTCCAACCACACGTGCAATAACATCATTGCTCCCACCTGGAGTAAAAGGCACGACGATGCGGACAGGCTTATCCGGGAACGTAGTGGTCTGCGCAAATGTCTGCGAAAAACTTGCGGTGAAGAATGCTGCCAGCGCAATACGTTTGGCCAGCACACGCCTTGTGATTTTGGTACTCATTTTTGTCTCCAATTAATTGAAATCTGTCCGTTTATCCAACAACTAAGCCGCGCCACGCAAGGTGTTCACGATTTGATTTGCGTCTTCTACACTTTCGCCGCGCCATCCGACGTGCCCGTCAGGCCTTACCAATATTAGTTTTCGCTCGTAAATAGAGGCGACGTGGGAATCCTGAATGTTCTCTATGGTCAATGGCACACCTTGTAAATTAAATGCATTTTTTATTTTTGAAGTCTCATCATTCAAACCTTCTTCCAACACGAGAAGCGTGAAGCTCCTGCCAAAGAGATCTAAAGTGGAGCGCCCATCTTTGAGCCAGACGTGCGGTGCGCGGGAACCGGGTCTCGATGTGGGTATATAGGTTGAGTACTCGTCGGGCGTAGGAGGAGTTCCATCCGCAACGCAGATGGGGGAATTCTCGTAACGATGACCGATTTGCAACCCCAAAGACTCCCACTCCACCCGAGTGGAATCACGCAATCGGCGTCCCACTTGGGCTCTCGCGTGCGCGCCTGACTCTGTGTCGTCACAAACAGCGGAGGGGTCCGGCGTATCATGCCATGACTTGAAGTTGAACGTGGAAAACCCAATATTACGAGCTGCAACTGGCTTGCGTTCATTCTCGAAACTTGAAAGCAACTTTTTGCCACCCCAACCGTTTAAAGTGCCTTCAAGTTTCCAACCCAAGTCCAGCACTTCTTGCATGCCAGTGTTCATCCCCATACCCCCTGTGGGAGACATGGTGTGCAGCGAGTCCCCAGCTAATACAACTCGCCCGCTAATGAATTTTTCAGCGAGCATTTCGCTTCGCGCCCACGGCTGTACAGAATGAATTTCAAACTCAATACCGTCGTCACCCAATGCTCGACGAACCCAAGCACCTGCATCAAAAGTTGCCAAATCCATCTTCTCGTCGGTACCGAGTACCGTAAGCCGCCATATTTCACTGCCGTCCACAACGGTGAGGTTCCCCCAAGTTCCCTCTGGTCCGACAAAGAGATACCGCTCTGCAGGTCCCATTCGATGTTTGGAGGTTAGGTCTCGCGCCGTGATAAGGATATTGACGGAGTAGCTCAACAAGCGCCCTTGCAGTCCAATTCCAAGCTGCTTGCGAACGTTGCTAGTTGCACCGTCCGCACCCACGAGAAATTTGGACTTGAAAGTAAGCGTCTCGTTAGTATCCAGATCAACGATCTTTGCAGTGACGTTGTCCGCATCCTGCTCAAAGGACTCCAACCGGCGTCGAAATACGACACTGCTGTTGGGTTGTGCGAGGGCTTTTTCCGTCAACATTGGTTGCATCCACAGTTGGGGGCAACGCTGTTTCTTCTCTGGCGTTTCTGGTGGGGTTGGCGTTTGCCTCATACTCGGATAGAACTCTTTATCGAGCTGGTACCCATTTAGAGATGTACAAAATACCATCGACAGCTCATAGTCGTCTGGGAATCCGCAGTTCCTGATATTTTCAGCAAAACCCCAGCGTCTGAACATCTCCATGGTTCGTACAGCAATGAGTCCCGTACGTGGGTGTTCAAGGGTTCCGTCGCCCTGATCTATAAGAGTACTTTTAATCCCGCGCCATCCAAGCTCGATAGACAAAGCAAGTCCCACGGGACCCGCTCCAACTATTAGGACGGGGGTTTCAATCACTTTGCTCAACTTGTCTCCTAAATTTCAAATCGCAAGCGTTCTGCTTGTGGATCAGTTAAGTTGCGATGATGTCTTGCAAGTGCCACCCTGTCCAATGAATATCAGAGATCTACAATATGCCCAACGTGAATATCAATACCTTGGATCTCAACCTGTTGCGTGTGTTTTCCGCAATCTATACCGAGCGAAATGTCTCACGAGCAGCGCTAAAACTGGGCATGACCCAGCCAGCTATTAGCAATGCGCTTATCCGGCTTAGAAGGAGCTGTGATGACCCCCTGTTTGTGAGAACCAGCAGAGCGATGGAGCCCACATCTACGGCAACAGAGATGTTTCCACCCATCCAACAAGTGCTTCTAATATTGAAGGCTTCCTTTGACCAACCAACAAAGTTTGACCCGCAGACTTCACAGCGCAGGTTCAGGCTCCTGATGTCAGATGCGGGCGAAACGGTAATTTTGGCGAAATTGATGGCAGCGTTGCACATTCAGGCGCCGCGAATAGAAATTGAAGCCGTACAGATGCCTCATTCCACTTACGCTCAAGCTTTGGAGGATGGATCAGTTGACTTGGCTTTTGGCAACCTTCCCTTTCTGAAAGCCGGCTTCTACCAACAGAAACTGTTCTCGGATCCCTATCTGTGCATTGCCAACAAGAGCCATCCGCTAGTGAAAAGGAAGGCAATGAATCTCAGCGATTTCTTATCGGCGTCGCACATACTTGTGACGTCGGGGAACGCAGACGCGCTGGTGGAACAAGCGCTCACGAAAAAGCGGGCAAAGCGAAACATCCAGCTCAGACTGTCGAACTACCATGTGGCGGTGGAGATCGTAAGCAAAACAGATCTCCTGGCAACTGTGCCATCGAAAATAATATCTCCAGCAGTGCAATCTGTGACATTGCCCTTTGCAATTCGAGGGGCAGACGTTAGACAGTTTTGGCATCGCCGAGCCCACCATGACGCTGCAAACAAATGGTTAAGAAACCTTCTAGCTATTATGTTTGAGATCCCAACCGACAAAGCAGCTTAGCTGAAACTCACAGAGGTGGTGAGCCCATAAACCGCGCGCGAGGCCTAAGCATCGTTCCCGTAAGACGCTGTTCAGTTGCGTGCGCGATCCAACCGACGGTTCTGCCTAAAGTATGGAGGAAAGCGCCACTCCCAAGTGGGAGACCCAACACGTAGCTGATAAATACTAATGCCGCAAAGATGTTCGGAGCTTGCCCGGCATCGCTGGCTTCGCTCAACAAATTCCATAACTTATCTGCATCAGGGGGTTGCGGAGCATATTGCCGCGCCAAATCGAGAAGAACTGTAGCCCTGGGATCTTTATCGTAGAGAGGATGACCAAAGCACGGTAACCCCGTCGTAAATCTGGAATTATTTTCTCGAGGCTTCGCAAGGACTTCAGAAATGAGCCGCTCGACCTCCAATGTTCCTCCTACTTGCATAGGCCCCGATTGAACTGCAAGGCCTGCTGCAACGCAGGCATACAAATCAGCTCCAGTCGATGCACAAACTCTCACTGCAAAGGTGGGGGCAGACAACTCATGTTCAGCGGAAAGTATGAGCGCGGCATTTATAAGTTCTATTGCATCATCGCTTACCGCGATTTCAAATCCTCGAGCTAGGCATTGCGCAATTGATTCCCCAGAGATCGGCGGGGTAAGTTTCTGATCTGGACTAAGAAGGCCGGCGGCGCCAGCGAAGAATTGGATAAGCGCCTTGGCATTTGAACCTACGTCTGAATCGTTGATCTCCAGTTCCATGGCACTCAGCGCTGCAGCAATAAATGGGAGCTGCCGTAAGGGCGAGATATGAGCGCAATAGATCAAATTCTGCTCAAGCATGGCGCCGATATCAATTGAAGCGCTGGGTTGGGACCATGCGACGTGGCGGGTCCGTGGAAGACCCGTCCACAGGAGCTCCGCTACAAACTCAAATGACCTTTTCTCTGCCACCAAATCTATTGCTAGATGTCCTCTGTATTTGGGCCCGCGCGCGGTTACCTCACTAATCCAAGTTTGTACTATTGGCTCGCCATATCTCAATGACTGTGAAACGGTGGGAACGCCAGTACGCGCTGCTGCCCGGGTACGCAACTTTTCGACGTCTGCTTTTAGATAGAGCTTGGTCTTGGCACCCTCTTTATGCTGCGACTTGATCAAACCTCTACTCACGTACGTGTAGAAAGTTTCACGGCGTACCCCTAAAACAGATAGGGCCTCGGCACTGGTGATGTATTGGACGTCGTTCACCTCACGCCTCTTAGCTGCCTGCTTAATTGAGGGCGCTTTCGGTTGTGACGTGAGCTTCGTCGTGTTGTCCATGGTGGGTCCCGGAATACGTGCGGATTGGCAATTGGGTCGATTTGAAAGTCGATCTATACATCGATCGACATGAAAGATAGCATTTATACCCTTAGCAAGCCCTTCAGGGCATCTTTCAACGAACTCTTGTAGAAAAAGGATCCACGATGCAAACGGCTGAACATCAACTCCATGACCTCCGGCCCAAATTCAAGAATACTCAACAGAAACTCTTGAGCGCACGTCATTTACCCGGGGAGGTCTATAGCTCGCCAGAAATCTATGCGCTAGAGAAAGAAAAAATCTTCATGAAGTACTGGCTCTCTGTCGGTCGTGCAGAAGAGCTTCCAAATGTCGGCGACTACTTCACGTTCAAAGTGATGAACGAGTCCATCGTGGTTTCACGTCCAACCCCAGACAGAATCGTCGCGTACATGAACCAGTGCCTGCACCGCGGTGTTGAAGTTGCTGAGGGCAGTGGAAACGCTAAGGAGTTCAGCTGCCCCTACCACGCATGGCTTTACGATGTTGGCGGCAATCTGGTTCTTGCACCAGGTATGAAGGCCTCTGAAGTAGACCTCAAAAATTGCAGCATGCGCCAACTCAAGCTGCATATCTGGCGTGGCTGGATTTTTGTGAACTTCTCCTCAGATCCGATTCCTTTTGAAGAGTTTATTGCCCCCCAAGAAAAGAGCCTTTGGTGGTTCAAAACCGAGGATTGCAAGTTGGCTGGCAAGGTTGTCATTGACGTAAAGTGCAATTGGAAGTTCTTGGCGGAGAACCTCATTGATATCTACCATGTCGGCGTCATTCACAAGAGCACTTTCGGGGGGTTTGTGAAGGGCGAGCAACTGAAATTCCATCTTGAGCCCAATGGTGCCTGGCACACTAGCTATGAAGCTCGGCCTCACTCAAAGAGTGGCGTTCAAGTGTTTCCAACGCTTCCATGGGCGGAGGACAAACCATCTGGGATCGCCTGCAAAGCAGGTATTTACCCGAACTTAAATCTCTCAATGCGCGCTGATAGCGTACGCATGTGGCATATCTGGCCAATATCGCCGAGCGAGACGCGAATTGTTTGCTACTTGCTTTTTCCCGAAGCGGCTTTCACGATCCCCAATTACGACGCAGAGATGGAAAAGTATCGTAGCTTTGTAACGCAAATCATTGCCGAAGATTCCGTCATGGTCGAATCACTTCAGAATTCAGCGAGCTCCAAGTTTTTCTTGCCTGGTCCAATGTCACCGCTTGAAGAAGCGTTGTATCACATGGAAAATCACTACATCGACGTAATGACTGCGCAGTAGGCGTCGAGATGGATAACGAATGGATTAAAGCAGCCAGCGTTTCCGAAGTTGAAGCAGACGGAACGTTCGGCGCTGAAGTTGATGGACAAGAGATTTGCCTTTACAACCTCGGCGACGAGATCTACGCGACAGATGGCAAATGCACGCATGGCGATGCTTATCTCGCACAAGGCTTCATCATCGATGGAGGCTTGATCGAATGTCCCTTGCATGAGGGCACATTTGATATCAAGACAGGTGCTGCAACGGGAGCCCCGTGCAGCGTTGCTTTGAAGTGCCACAACGTTAAGGTTGCCGATGGTGTCATCTACATTCGACTGGACCGATAGAGCCTAATATGAGAATAGTGATCGTCGGCGCCGGCCAAGCGGGAGGTTGGGTAGCGCGCACACTGCGCGACCGTGCTTTTGATGGGGAAGTAGTCCTACTGGGCGCGGAAATGCTCCCGCCCTATGAGCGGCCCTCGCTTTCTAAACAACTACTTTCAGGCAAGGAAACAAAACCTCCTTTCGTGCTTAGAGATTCTGAACTGGAGACTGGTCAAGTTCAGTTCACGGGAAATTGTCCTGTCACGCGTATAAACACGGAAGAAAAATATATTGAATGTGCCGGCGGCCTTCAACTTTCGTACGACCGCCTGGTGTTGACAATGGGCGGTAGAGCACGGATTCCCGCAATACCAGGGATTGATCTTCCAGGCGTCTACTCCCTGCGTACCGTACAAGACTGTGCGAATATTTCCAGTCATCTCACGCCGGGGCGAAAGATGCTTGTCATCGGTGGGGGCTGGATTGGTCTTGAAGTAGCTGCCACTGCGCGTATCAGGGAAATGGAAGTTACGGTAGTCGAGGCCGGAGATAGGCTATGCGCGCGCTCAATTCCAGCTGAAATTTCAGATTTTTTGTTGAAGAAGCATGTTGAAGCCGGTGTTTCAATCCGCTTCAAAACATCTATTGATAGCATTGAACGTGGGAACGATCATCTGATAGCAAACATAGGCGACGACAGATTGGCCGTAGACATCATTGTTGTAGGGGTAGGCTTAGTCCCTAACTCAGAGCTAGCAATAGAGGCAGGACTGCAGGTCGATAACGGAATAGTTGTAGACGAGCGAGGTCAAACCTCGGATGTAGCCATTTATGCCGCAGGAGATATCACTAATCATCCGAACAACTGGGCCGGTAAGCGCATGCGCCTTGAGTCTTGGGCCAACGCCCAAAACCAGGGTATTGCGGTAGGCAGAGTTTTATCCGGCGAAGAATTTCACTACGACGAGATTCCCTGGTTTTGGTCTGACCAATACGATGTCAACCTTCAAGTTATAGGAATTCCACAGCCGCAATGCACCAACGTCTTCAGAGGCACGGTCGGCGAGTCAGCGTTTACGGTGTATCAGTTTCTAGGCGAACGCCTTGAAGCAGTAATTTCCGTAAATAATGCAAGGGATATCAAGCTGGCTAAACGCTGGATGAAGGCAGGAGAATATCCCTCGGCTGCAACACTTGCCGACACACAGGTACGGCTTGAAAAATTGTGAGCGTAAGTATCAACCGCTATGCCTCGGAGTTGCGGCGTAACGTACCGGCATGAAGTGATGTGATATTTTCGCAGCCCATGAGGGCTAAATTTTTTCCCACCTCGACCCCTAAGATCTTCAATGCTGGGGAGGCACCTGGCTCACCAGCAGATGCCACCCTGTAAAACGTGGCGCGACCCAGTAGTACAGCTTTAGCGCCTAGCGCAAGCGCCTTGACAATGTCCGTGCCCCTTCGAAATCCACTACCAACTAGCACGGGCATGGTTTCTCCTGCGGCCTCAATAGTTTCTGGCAGTATGTCAAGCATTCCGGACGCGCTATCCAGTTGCCGCCGCCCGTGATTGGAACAACAATCCCGTCTAGCTTGATTTCTCGAGCGCACGTTACATCTCCCGGGCCGCTAATCCCCTTCACCAAAAGAGTGCCGTCCCGTCGCTCCTTAATCCACAGAATGTCATCCCATTTAACACTGGGATTTCTTTGACATCGCGTGAACTCTGCAAGATCTGTCGCAGTTGCAGGTAAACCGACGAACTCTGCGACATTCTCAAAGCGCGGCATACCATCGCCAGCAATCCAGGTAGTAAGCAGCCAATCGAGATGTGTCAAACCATCTAATACGACCTTGGCGCTTAACCGTAATTCATGCGGAAAATTGTTCCTAATATCTCTTTTGCGCTTTCCAGCGGTTAATGAGTCAACTGTTGCCACCATCACTTTATAGCGAGCAGCTTTCGCTCGATCTATAAGTCTTCCGACAACAGCGCGATCTCCCCAAGGATACGCGTCTGACGTTGCGAAGACTACGCAGCAACAGGCTGCCCAGCGATCCCGCAAACCATGGCCAGTCCGATGCGCAAACTGTTTTGCGCAGCCAGCGCGTTGGCATGCGTGCGCGTCATGCGATATCCTACATAAAAGTCGGTAGAGCATCTGGATGCGCTTCCGTTCTCGAATGCAGCGGTCAAGCGCGGCGTCGGCCTGCGCAGACAGGTGTCGCTGGAGCAGATTTTTGCGGCTGCCGCAGACATCGGGCTAGGCAACCTGACGCTGCAGGCTGTGGCCGGTACATTGGGCGTCACCCCCCAAAGCGCTCTATCACCACGTGAAGGGGCGCCAGTATCTGATCGTAAAATTTGGCGGTGACGTGACCGAACGGTTTCCCGTGCCGTCTTACGCTGAGGAAGGCTGGGCAAACTGGGCGGCAAGTTTTGCGCAAGCTCTGCTTTAAATGTATGCGGCGGTTCCCGGGTTGGCCGACTACACCATACGAAGAACACTTACAGGACATAACGTTTTCATACGCCACGAAATGTCTATCAGAGCGGCTCGACAATCAGCTTTTAACGACATCTAGGCACTCTACGCAACGCGCACTATTGTGGAGCTTGTTGCCAGGTGGTAGTTCGAATTGAGCGACGAAGCGCGGCAGAGCGCGAACTGGATACTCATCCTGACATAGATTTCCGGCAGTCCGTGCTCAAAAATAAAGAAGGCCAATACCCCGAATTAGCCAAATTCCTTCAAGCAACAAGCGGGCTGACACCCGTCCATCGTTTCTATTTCACTTTTAAAGCGCTCATTTCAGGGCTCGCGTCAAGCATAAGAAATTAAGATGGGCCTACAGGATTTTTCTACCATTAACTCATCTCAAAAACAGTTACGCCTCTTGGCTTTTGCGACTAACTGCACCTTTGGGAAATTCACGAGATTTCGTCTGGACACTTGCGATCAGGATCAAACAAATCTGACAGCACCTAGAAGTTCTGAGCCCCGCTATCAATCTCTCAATTCAGATAGCGAGACGTGACCTGCTGGTGTCTCCAATATATTCACTCTTTTGATCACGGAAGCGGTTTACTCGGGAGCAATCCTGGACAGTTTCGCCGCATCAGCATATTTCTGAAGATTCGTCTTCAGGTTTTCTGTGTACTCAACAGGCGATTTGTATGTCACGATGGTGCTCGTTTCTTTGAACTTTGCTGCGAAGTCCGGGCTGTCACAGGCGGCTTTGATTGCAGCCGCGAGTTTGCTGAGCAAGGCAGGAGGCAGTCCTACCGGCGCTAGGATGCCTACCTCTGAAGGAAACTCATAGCCCTTGATTAGCTCTGACACAGCCGGCACGTTGGGCATGCTGGGCAATCTGCCTGCTGTCGTGACGGCCAGCAGATTGAGGGTGCCTGCACGTATATGGGAACCTGCTCCCGCAAACGACGACACAAGTATGGGTACGTCCCCTGACAGAACGGCGGGCACAGATTGTCCGCTCCCCTTGTATGGAATGTGCATCAGGTCCAAGCCAAGACCGCTCTTGAAAACCTCTCCGGCGATGTGATGAATCGTCCCGACGCCCGATGATCCATAGGAAAGCACACCCGGGTTGGCCTTGGCTTGTTGCACCAGATCCTGGACGGTTTTGATACCCGATTTGTTGCTGGACACTAGCAGCAGCGGCTCACTGGAAACGAGCGCAACCGGGGAAAAATCCTTCAAGGTTTTGTAGGAGAGGCTTTTATAGATGTGAGGCGCGATGACGAGTTGGCCGGTTTCACCAACCAGTAGGGTGTAGCCATCTGCAGGGCTCTTTGCAGCAATGCCTGTCGCCAGTGTCCCGCCGGCACCTGGCTTGTTTTCAACCACGAAGGGCTGACCCAGGATTTCGCTGAGCTTCTGCGCCAGAGCGCGCGCGACCATGTCAGGTCCGCCGCCCGGAACATAGCCTACCAGCATCTTGACCGGCCGGTTCGGGTAGTCTTGTGCGTGCGCACCAAGCGTCAAGCCGAGGCAGGCCACTGCAACACATGCGAGGTAAATTTTTTGTCTGTTCATCGTTGTCTCCGGTAGTGGTTTTTATGTCTGCACGGCGGCCCGTCAACCACCTTGCGCTGTCGCTGATTTTTTACAAATCCAGGGTGGAACTTGCGAAGAGCTCCTCAACCCCGACACGCCTGCTCGAAAGGCCTTGCTCGTGTACATATCGGGAAATGGTTTCCAGTACCTCCCGGGAAGCCCGTACGCCATAGGCTTTGGGGTCGGCAGACAAACCGTCGAGTGCAGCCACGTCGACCAGGCCGGTCTCGAGGTACGACTGCAGGTTCTCGGCTGATTCGCGCTCGACATCTTTCTTGGCCGCGACAAAAGCATGAAACAGGTTCAGGGCGATCCAGGGGTGTTTTTCATACAGCTCGCGCTTCACCACCACCGTGTGATTGATGGGATAGATGCCGGTTTTTTTGAAATAGCGCTTCGTCTCTGTCAACCGGTCGCGGAACAGCGGTTCGATGCCATCTGCGGCGTCGAGATCTATCGTGCTGCGGTCGACCAGATTGCGGTTATTGAGATACAGAAGCGTTGCGTCCAACTCTCCGTTGACAAGCATTTCACCGATGTTAGTGCTTGCGGAAATCTGGTTGAGCTGCACACCTTCCGGCGGTACGAACCCGGTTGCACCGCCGTGGCTTTTTTCCGGACCGCGCTCCATGAACCACCTAATGTCACGCGGTGAAACTCCGAACTCGTGCTGAAGGATTCCCCGTGACCACAGCGCGGCGGTTTGCTGGTACTCGGGAACGCCGACACGTTTGCCCTTGAGATCCGCTGGCACCAAAATACCGCTGTCTCTGCGCACCAGGATGTTGGTATGAAAGAACATCCGTGAGGTGTAGATCGGAAGCGCGACCCAGCGCGTGTCGCCGCGCGCTGTGGCGATGAACAGTGACGACAGGGACATCTCGGAGATGTCAAAGTCGCCGTATTTTAGTTGCCGCCAGAACATTTCCGACGGATGAATCACGGTTGGAATCAGGCTCAGCCCCTGCGCAGTGATCCGGCTCTGGGTAATCGGTCTTGTCCTTTCGTTGTCCGAAAGGGCAATGCTCAGAGTCAGGCGTTCGGACATCAGAAACCTCGCACTTTCTGCATCAATGACATGTGCTGGCTCATCTCAGACCACCACCGGCGCCTGAACTTCTGGCGTGGCAAGTTCACGCTGCCCTTGCAGGGTATCTAGGTGCTCCCAATTTGAGCCTTTGGGCAACATACCTTCGAAGGAGCGCAACGACGATTGCTGGTTCCGCACCTCGGGCGGGGAGCCGATCGCAGGCTGTCCGCTTGCGAAATTTTTAAGCGCGTTCATCATGACGCCACGGAAAGCCACGATGGCCTGATCGCTGGCCCCCAGCAACTCGGTGGTGCGGTCTGCAATCGGCCCCATCGTCTCCCACATGACGATGTCCTGGTTCGGGATGCCACGGATGCCGGTAAAGCTTCCGTTCTTCATGGCTTCGCGGTCCTGAAGGTAGCCGTTGCCGAGGTTCCGGAGCTTGCTGTAAGCCGGGTCAAGGTCGGGGCCCACTTCTGCCGCGAGGAATTTTCGCCACTCTTCCGGGCCTATTCCGACCTGTTCGCCTTCAGTCCAGGCGATGAAATAAAAAGCGGTGTGTGTGTCATCGACAGGCACGTTGACATTCGCCAGTCCGTAAACCGAGTTGGGCGGAATCATCACGGTGAATGGCGCCACAAACAAGGTCATGCGAACGTAGTCCTGCGTCGCTGCGTTCTGGATCGGGCGGCGGATGGCGACGTACTTCATGCCGTAAGGAGTTGGCTTGACCTGGATGCGCGGCGCCTTGTCAGTGGTCGGCCGGAGCATCAGCGTCGAGGTGGTTTTGGTCCTGTCGCCCCTGGAAGGTGTGATGTCCGTCGAATGTAGGCTGGAACTGTGCGCCGAATCGATCGCACCTTCGAGGATCTGCGCCCAGTTGCAATCGATGATGATTTTGGCAATGCTGACCTTGGTGTCGGCTGATGGCGCAAACGGCGGCGGCGCAAACGGCAAAAAGGTCTCCGCCGGCCCCATGTAAGCCCACACCAGGCCACCGTGCTCGTGCGTGGGATAGGTTTTTTGCTGAACCTTCCGGGCCTGGCAACTGGCCGGCGGCTCGGACGGCATCTCGGTAATCGCACCTGACACGTTGACCTTCCAGCCATGGTACAGGCAGCGCAAGCCACCATCTTCGTTGCGGCCGAACTGCAGCGACGCGCGGCGATGCGGGCAGTACCTGTCCATAAGGCCGACCTTGCCATCGCTGTCGCGCCATGCCACCAGGTTTTCCCCGAACAGACGAACGGCAACCGGGGCTCCGTCCACATCGGGCACCTCTTCGATCAGCAGCGCCGGTATCCAGTGGCGCCGCATCAGTTGGCCCATCGGTGCATCACCTTCAACGCGGCAGAGGCGTTCGTTTTCTTCTGCTGTCAGCATTGCGTTCTCCTGAAATGATTACAAAAATCTAATTTAGTTAGTTGCCTAATAATATGCAATGTAGCGTTTAATCGAAGTGCATGGCGAGTGAGTGTTTTCACCAGCATCAGACTTTGGCCGGTGCAAAACTTCAGCTCAGAATCGCAATAATTTCCAGCTGCAGCAGCATGCCGCCTCGC
>JAZKCB010000128.1:0-15562 GCA_040388335.1 Pseudomonadota bacterium
AAATGTTCTATTGACAGGACATTAAAAGCGCACCTAGGATGCATCGCATGGCCCAGGTTGCATCCGCATTACCGCTCCCCAAATACCACCGCATCTACCTGGTGCTGCGTGAGCAATTGGGTGAGGGACGGTTTGCAAATGGCCTGCCTGGCGAGATGACGCTGGTGCAGCAGTTTGGCGTGGCGCGTGTCACGATTCGCCGTGCGCTCGAGCAACTCTCGTCCGAAGGCCTGATCTCGCGCGAGCCGGGCCGGGGCACGCGGCCTGTGGATGCCGCAGCCAAGGCATCGCAGCCCGAGGGCCGCCGCGCGCAACTCACCGGCCTGCTTGAGAACCTGGTCAGCATGGGCCTGAAGACCTCCGTGAAGGTGCTGGAGGTCAAGGGCATCGCGGCGTCAGAGTCGATTGCCGAAGCGCTGCAGATACCGCTGGGCTCTGAAGTGCAAAAAGCCGTGCGTGTGCGCAGCACCCGGGAAGGCGCTTTCTCCCACATCACGACCTATGTGCCGCAGGCACTGGCTCAATCCTTCGGGCGGCGCGAGCTTTCGCGCAAGCCCATCCTGGTGTTGCTTGAAGAGTCCGGCGTAAAAGTAGGCCGTGCACACCAGACCATTTCCGCCCGGCTGGCCGATGCCGCCGTGGCCGAACACCTGGATGTGTCTGTCGGCACTGCGCTGCTCGCCGTGCGCCGCCTGATCCATGACGAGAACGACAGGCCCGTGCAATGGCTGCACGGCCTTTACCGGCCTGATCGTTTTGAGTACCAGATGGAGCTTTCCCGCGTTGGCAGCATCGATGCCAAGGTCTGGGTCAGCAAGGATTTGTCAGCCCGTTTTACCTGAGTCAGCCCGTTTTACCTCAACAGAAGGAGTTTTTATGACTGCATCGAACAATTCACGCCGGCAATTTATTGCCCAGTCTGCAGCGACCGCTTCGGCGCTGGCATTTCCCCTGGTGGCGGGCGCGCAGCCCAAGCCCGTCAAGATCGGCGTGCTGCACCCCGTGACAGGTGCGCTGGCGTATTCAGGCCAGCAATGCCGCGAAGGCGCGCTGATGGCGATTGAAGACATCAACAAGGCCGGCGGCATCAAGTCGCTGGGCGGCGCCAAGATCGAAGCCATGCTGGGCGACGCACAGTCGTCGCCACAGGCCGGCACCGCTGAAATCGAAAAAATGAACGAGGCCGGCGTCAGCGCCGTGGTGGGTGCGTTTGCATCAGCCATCTGCCTGGCCACCACGCAGGCTGCCGCCAAGTACAACCTGCCCCACGTCGTGGACGTTGGTGTCGCTGACCAGATCGTCGAACGCGGCCTGAAGAACACCTTCCGCTTCGGCCCCGGCTACAAGAAGTGCGCCGAAGTTGCCGTCGCCAACCTGCATGTGCTGAACACCGCCGCCGGCAAGCCCGCCAAGACCGTCATGATCATCCATGAAGAGTCGCTCTTCGGCACCGGCACGGCTCAACTGCTGGCGCGCGAGTTGCCCGGCTACGGTTATGAAGTCAAGGAAATCATCAAGCACGCCAACCCGACGCGCGACTTCAACAACATCGTGCTGCGCATGAAGGCCGTGAACCCGGACATCGTGATCCCGGCCAACTACTACAACGAGTACGCGCTGCTGGTGCGCACCATGCAGCAGCAGAAGGTCACGCCCAAGGCGATCTTCTCGGTACTGGGCGGCGCAGCGTCAAGCTACAAGTTCGTCAAGGAATTCCCGGACGCAGCCAACGGCATCATCGACTGCAACCACTGGTTCAACCCGAAAGACCCGCGCTCGCTGGCACTGAAAAAGCGCGTCGAAGCCAAGGGCCTGTTCTTCAGCTACGAGGTCTTCATGACCTATACCTCGATGCGCCTGCTGGCCGATGCCATTGACCGCGCCAAGTCTGTCGACCGCGCCGCCATCATCGATGCATTGAGCAAGAGCACCTTCTCCGACCACATCATGCCGTACGGCCCGACGAAGTTCGTCAACGGCCAGAACATGGGCGCGCAGCCGCTGATGACGCAGGTCTACAAGAGCGACATCAAGGTCATTATTCCGCGCGACTACCGCGAGATCGACCCGATCTTCCCGCTCAAGGCCTGAGCCCGACGCGGAGGAGCCGCAAGGGCGGCCCTCCCACTTTCCCTTTCGGTTTAAACAATGCTTGACCCATCAATTCTTTTCTCATCGGTGCTCAATGGCCTGACGACGGGCGCGGTTTATGCGCTCATCGCACTCGGTCTGACCCTGATTTACGGCGTGCTGCACATCATCAATTTTGCCCACGGGGCATCGCTGATGCTGGCGCTCTATGCCGTCTACATGCTCAAGGAGCGTCTGGGGATTGACCCCTACATGGCGCTGCCCATCGTGGTGCCAGGCATGTTTGTGCTGGGCTATGCGCTGCAGCGCGTCATCATCAACCGGGCCAGCCACGGCAAGGACGAAAACATTTTGCTGGTCACGCTCGGCCTTTCGATCGTCATGGAAAACCTGGCGCTGCTTTTCTTCAAATCAGACACCCGCACCATAGACACCGCCTACACGCTGACGACGATTCCCATTGGTCCCGCCATGATTGCGCTGCCCAAGCTGGTGGCGTTTGCAGGCGCGCTGGTGGTATCAAGCATCCTGCTCTGGATCGTCGGCAAGACCGACCTGGGCCGCGCGATTCGTGCGGTTGCCAGGGAAAAGCACGGCGCCAAACTCATGGGTATCGACGTGGACCACGTGTTTGCCATGAGCTTTGGCATTGGTCTGGCCTGCCTGGGCGCAGCAGCCTGCTTTTTGCTACCCGCCTATTACGTCAACCCGCAGGTCGGCAGCGGTTTTGTGCTGGTCGCTTTCACTGTCGTGGTGCTGGGCGGCATGGGCAGCTTTGGCGGCGCACTGATAGGCGGCCTGCTGGTCGGTGTGGTGGAGTCGCTGGGCGGTCTGTACCTCGGTGAGTCGCTGGGCCAGATCGGCATTT
The DNA here is from genome assembly GCA_040388335.1 of Pseudomonadota bacterium. Classification (GTDB taxonomy): domain Bacteria; phylum Pseudomonadota; class Gammaproteobacteria; order Burkholderiales; family Burkholderiaceae_C; genus Polaromonas. The sequence goes on from JAZKCB010000128.1 coordinate 2,960, forward strand.
TTGTCATCTTTATCGGTGTGTTGCTGTTCCGTCCGCAAGGCCTGTTTGGGGCGAAGGCATGAGCAAGAAAATCTCAAGCGGCATGAAGGATCTCGCCGGTATTGCACTGTTTGTGGCGGTGGCTGCGGCCATTCCAATGGTCAGCACTTCCGGCGTCACACTCAACTTTCTGATGATGGCGCTGTATGCCGCATTGCTGGCGCAGGCCTGGAATATTCTGGGCGGCTTCGGCGGGCAATTTTCATTCGGCCACGCGCTGTTCTTCGGCACAGGTGCCTACATCCAGGCGATGTCGCAACTCAACGGCGGGCTGAACGCATGGGCGGGGCTGGCCTTGGCCGTGACCGGCGCGGCCGGCGTCGGTGTGTTTGTTGGCGCGCTGTCGTTTCGTTACGGGCTCAAGGGCTCCTACTTCGCACTGGTCACGCTGGCTTTTGCCGAAGTGTTCCGCATCCTGACGGTATCCGTGGGCTTCACCGGTGGCGGTGTGGGCCTGATGATTCCGCTGCGTGAGTCGTTTGCCAACATGCAGTTCGGCTCGCGCCGGGGCTACGTTTACCTTGTGCTCGGATTCGTCACGGTGGCGCTGCTCATCACCTGGTGGCTGAAAAATTCGCGCTTCGGTGCTTATCTTCAGGCAGTGCGTGACAACGAGGATTCGGCACGCGCCATTGGCGTCAATCCGTTTCGCATCAAGCTCGGCGCGATTGCGATTTCGGGTGGCCTGATGGGCGCAGGCGGCGCCTTTTATGTGCAGGTCTTTCAGTACATCGACCCGGGCATTGCCTTTGGTCCCGGCACTTCGGTTGAAGCGCTGGTTGCAGCCATCGTCGGCGGCATAGGTACCTTGTGGGGCCCCATCCTGGGTGCCGTGGTGCTGCACACGCTGGCCGACATCACCCGCAACATGTTTGGCGAACTGCCCGGCATCAACATGGTGATTTACGGTGTGGTGCTGGTGCTGATCGTGATGTTCATGCCGCGCGGCATAGGCGGGCTGGCAGCAACCGCCAGGTCGCTCTGGAGCCAACGCAGCAACAAGGGAGGCCGCCATGACTGAACCGCTATTGGCCATCAAGGACCTCTCGCGTGCTTTCGGTGGCCTCAAGGCCGTGCAGCACGTCAGCATGGATGTGCCCCAAGGCAGCCTGACCGCGTTGATAGGCCCGAACGGCGCCGGCAAGACCACGCTGTTTGCCCTGATGTCCGGCTTTTTGCTGCCCGACAGCGGGCAGGTGGTTTTTGACGGCAAGGACATCACTGGTCGTGCGCCTCACCTCAACGCCATTCAGGGCATGACACGTACATTCCAGATCGTGCAGCCTTTTGCGATGCAGACCGTGCGCGAAAACATCGCCGTCGGCATACACCTGCACACACGCAGCCGGCACGAAGCGCTGGACCAGGCGGAACTCGTGGCGCAGCAGGTAGGCCTTGCAGCGCAGCTCGACAAACCTGCGGCCGACCTGACCGTGGCCGGCCGCAAACGGCTGGAGCTGGCCCGCGCACTGGCGACCAAACCCCGGCTGCTGCTGCTCGACGAAGTATTGGCAGGCCTGAACCCGCAGGAGATTGCAGAGATGATTCCCGTGGTGCGCGGCATTGCCAACAGCGGGGTGACGGTGCTGATGATTGAGCACGTGATGCAGGCCGTGATGAACCTCGCGCAGCATGTGTGGGTGCTGGCACAAGGCCAGCTGATTGCGCAGGGCTCACCTGCTGAAGTCACCGCCGACCCCAAGGTTGTCGAGGCTTATCTGGGCCACGGCACGGCAGCGCGCCTTAAAAAAGCGGAACTGGCAAGGAGCGCCGCATGACCGCATTGCTGGAAATCAAGGGCCTGCGCGGCGGTTACGGCCAGGTCGAAGTACTGCGCGGTGTTGACCTCAAGGTCGAAGCCGGCGAAACCGTGGCGCTGCTGGGCAGCAACGGTGCTGGCAAGTCGACACTGAACAACGTGGTGTGCGGCATCTACAAGGCGTGGTCGGGCTCTGTGCAGTTCGATGGCCATGACCTGAGCGGGGCGCATTACCGCGATGTCGTCAAGGCCGGCCTGATACAGGTGCCGGAAGGCCGCAAGGTTTTCCCCAACCTCAGCGTGCTGGAGAACCTTGAGCTTGGCTCTTTCACGCGTGCACGTGCACGCCGCGCCGAAAATCTTGAGAAGGTGTTCGGCATCTTCCCGCGACTGAAGGAGCGCCTGCAGCAGCGCGCCGGCACCATGAGCGGAGGCGAGCAGCAGATGCTGGCTATCGGCCGTGGCCTGATGGCCGAGCCCCGGTTGCTCATTCTTGACGAGCCCTCGCTGGGCCTGTCACCCCTGCTGGTGGAAGAAATGTTTGCACTCATCAGCAAGCTGCGCGAAGGCGGGCTGGCGGTGCTGCTGGTCGAGCAGAACGTCGGCCAGTCGCTGGAGATCGCAGACCGTGCCTACGTGCTTGAAAACGGCGGTGTGCGTTTTTCGGGCTTGCCCGCAGACCTGCTGGGCAGCGATGAGCTGCGCAAGGCCTATCTGGGTCTTTGAAGTTTTCAGGAACCGCGATGACTTCTTCAACCCAGACCCCGCAACCCGCCATGCAAAGCCTTGCACAAAAACTGATTGCAAAGGCGGCCGGCCGTGCATCGGTGCGCACCGGCGAGATCGTGACTTGCAAGGTCGACATGGCCATGTTCCACGACTCGTCCGGTCCCCGGCGGCTCAAGCCCATGCTGGAAGACCTGGGCGCGGAGATCTGGGACAAGTCGCGCGTTGTGCTGGTGATGGACCACTATGTGCCCGAGCGCGATGAGGCGTCGCGAAAAATCGTGCGTATTGCGCGCGACTGGGCGCATGACCAGAAGCTGCCGCACGTTTATGACAGCCAGGGCATCTGCCATGTGGTGGTACCGCAGCACGGTCACATCCGGCCCGGCATGTTTTGTGTGGGCGGCGATTCGCACTCGCCCACCGGGGGTGCGTTTGGCGCCTATATGTTTGGCATCGGCAGCACCGAAATGCTGGGTGTGGTCGTCACCGGCGAGATCTGGCTGCGTGTGCCGCAGACCATGGCGATGAACTGGTCTGGCCGATTGAGCCCGGGCGTATGCGCCAAGGACATGATGCTGGCGATGATCGCGCGCTTCGGCATGAATGGCGCAGACTACGGTGCGGTTGAATTCACCGGCGAGGCCGTGCGTGCCCTGCCCATGCAGGAGCGCATGACGCTGTGCAACATGAGCGCAGAACTCGGCGCGCAAACCGGTCTGGTAGCGCCCGACCAGATCACACGCGACTGGCTTGCCAAAACAGGCGTGCCTGCAGCTGTGCTGGATCGAGACTGGTCCGCATGGCGTTCAGACACAGGGTCTGCAGATACAGTGCACAGCTTTGAGGCTGGGCAGCTTTCACCACAGCTTGCCGCACCGCACAGCCCTGCGCACAGCGTGCCGATTGCAGCGCACGCCAACACCCGCATTGATGTGGCTTACATAGGCGCATGCACAGGCGCAAAACTGGAAGATTTGCGTTTTGCAGCTGAAGTGCTGAGGGGCGGCAGGATTGCGCACGGTGTGCAGCTCATGGTGGCGCCCGCCAGCCTGAAAGACCGCGCAGAAGCAGAAGGCGACGGTACCATGCAGGTTTTGCTGGATGCGGGTGCCACAGTTCTGCCAAGTGCCTGCGGGGCGTGTGCGGGTTACGGTGACAGCTTTGCGGACGGGCAAACCGTCATCTCAAGCACCGCACGCAACTTCAAGGGCCGCATGGGCCCGCCCAGCACACAGGTTTACCTGGGCTCGGCCTACACCGTGGCGGCATCTGCATTGCGCGGCCGCATCACCGACCCGCGTGAGGTGATGGCATGAGCAACACTGCTGTGTGGCACAAGGTCTGGCACCTGGGTGATGACGTCGACACCGATGCCTTGGCGCCTGGCGCCTACATGCAGCACGGCATTGAAGTCATCGCTGCACATTGCCTTGAAAATCTTGTCCCTTCCTTTGCGGCCGGCGTGCAGCCCGGCGATGTAGTGGTTGCCGGCAAAAATTTTGGCATCGGCTCATCCCGTGAGCAGGCCGCGGCCGCACTGGTGCACCTGGGCGTTCGTGCCGTGATTGCACAAAGTTATGGTGGCCTGTTTTTCCGCAACGCGTTCAACCTCGGGCTGACCCTGCTGACCTGCGCGGAGACGCCGTCGCTGCAGCATGAAGACCGCATCGCTATTGTCATTCCCGGGATCTTCCTGACCCTGCCATCAGGACAGCAGTTGCCGTGCGAGCCCGTACCCGACTTTCTGTTGCAGATGGCGCAGGCCGGCGGCCTGGTGCCCAACCTCAGGCAGCGCCTGGCAAACACCGCAGCCAAAAATGGGAGCTCAACCCATGCATGAATCTGCCGTGACGCACGAATCACCCGAATACGGCCCGGTAATGGGTATTGCAGTGCCGCAGGCCAACACCACCGTCGAACCCGAGATGCATGCCATGCTGGCGGGCGGTCACACCTTGCTGACGGCCCGCATGACCAGCCCGTCGCCCGATTCGCGCCAGCGGCTGGTGGACTACCTGGATGACCTGGATCGCCACCTCATGCAGTTTGATGTCGCGCCACTGCAGGTGGCCGGCTTTGCCTGCACCGGGTCGAGTTATCTTGTCGGCCCTGAAGAAGAAGCGGCGCGCATGGCACGTATCACGCAAAGCCGTGGTTACCCGGTGCTGTCAGCTGCCAGGTCTATCCGGCGTGCATTGGGCGTGCTCGGCGCACGCCGAATCGCGCTGCTGTCACCTTATCCATCCTGGCTCTCTGACGCCGGCAAAACTTACTGGAAAAACTGCGGACTGGAAATCGTGTCTTCCGCAGGCGTACCCGCCGAGTTGCTGGACACACGCAACATCTACAAACTGCGCACCGCCGCCGTTGCGAGCCTCCTGAAAGACCTTCACACCAACGACTGCGATGCCGTCTTGCTGAGCGGCACGGGCATGCCGTCCCTGCGACTGATGGCGCACCACACCTTGCCGGTACCGGTGCTGTCGTCAAATTTCTGTCTGGCCTGGGACATGCGCTCCGTCATTCATCCTTCAAGGCCCGCATTGGAGCTCCTGCAGGAAATGCTGGCACCGCATGCAACATGGCGCAAGATGATCAGGGACCCTGCATGAACAACGCGTCAGAGCACGGCCTCGGACTGGCGCAGACCCTCCAGCATGGAGGTGCGCACCAGGTGCTCGCGAAGGGCAGCAGGGCTTTCTGCAATCACCTGCAGCTTGCGCAAGGCCGTCATGCGTGCCGCAGGGTCGCGCTCACGCATGCGGGCGCGGTTGGCGTCGGCCTGCTTGATGATCTGGTCGAGCGCTACCGGACGGCGCTGCCGTTCGTAGCGGCGCAGCAGTTCAGCCGGTTCACCCCGCAACACAGCCGTCAGCTTTTCGGCCAGGTTGATGGCGTCATGAATACCGCCATTCATGCCCATGCCACCCGACGGGCTGTTGATATGTGCAGCGTCGCCTGCAAGCCAGACGCGGCCTTCACCGTAAGACGAAGCAATGCGCTGGTGAACGCGGTAGGGCCGGACTTCAAATACCTTGTAAGCCTCGGACCTCGGCACGATGGACTGCAGTGCGGCCTCAATGGCTTCAGGCTTGAGGGCCTCTTCGACAGGCAGTTTTTCGTCGGGGTAAATCGACACGCGCCAGCGGCCCGGCACCTTGAGCAGGCTGAAATTACCGGCCCCGGCTTGCCAGCAGTAAGTGACATTGGACAGCCCGGCCAGATGCTCTTCAAAAGGGAAATCAGTGGTCGCAAGTATGGTGGTCTCTGGATAGCTTTCACCCTCAAAACCAAAACCCAGCGACTTGCGCACCACGCTGCGCGCGCCGTCGGCGCCTATCAGCCACGCACCGCGCAGCACGCGGCGGCCATCGGTAAAAACAAGGTCGGCATTGACGCCGTCTGCATCCTGCGTGACGCCTTCAAGCTGCGCATCAAACAACACGCTGGCATGCGGGTAGGCGGCCAGCCGCGCCAGCAGGGCACGCGAGAGTTTGTATTGCTCGCACTGCAGCCGGTAGGGGTGTGCCGTGAGGTCGGCCAGTATCGACAAGTCAAAGCGCGCATGCTCGCCGCCGGGGTGCATGCGCACCTGCCAGTGCGGGCAAACCAGGCCCTGCGCAATCAGCGTAGGCGTGATGCCGTACACATCAAGCATGTCCAAAGTCGGTGGATGGAAGGTGGATGCGCGCAGGTCTTCGGTGATGCCGCTGGCGGCCTCAATAACCTGAACGGAAACACCTTTGTCGGCAAGTGCCAGCGCAGCCGTGAGGCCCACCGGTCCCGCGCCCGCAATCAAAACCTGGGGAGAAGCAGTCATGGCAAATGAGTCTACACGCAGAGCCCTGTTGCGTGCTGCCGCAGCCAGCGGGGCGATGGGCCTGTTGCCTGCACGCCATGCCCTGGCGCAAGCCTGGCCTGCGCGCAACATCCGCATGGTCGTGCCTTTTGCGCCGGGCGGGTCCACTGACGTGGTGGCGCGCCTGATTGCACAGCGCCTGGGCGATGCACTCAAACAGCCCGTCGTTGTCGAAAACAAACCCGGGTCGGGTTCGGTGCTGGGTGCCGACCTTGTGGCCAAGGCCGTGCCCGATGGCTACACCCTGGTGATGGCCGCCAACTCATGCATCGCCCCCGGGCCGCTGATGCGCAGCAGCATGCCCTATGACCCCATCAACGATTTTGTGCACGTCGCGATGATCGGCAGCTTCCCGAACGGCTTCATGGTGCGCGCGGACCACCCCGCAAAAACCATGCAGGAATTCATCGCCATGGCCCGGGCCAAACCCGGCAGCATCAACTACGCCTCGGCGGGCATCGGTACCTCCGGCTTTCTGAGCGGCGAGCTGCTCAAGCAGACGGCCAAACTCAACATGGTGCACGTGCCTTACAAGGGTTCGGGCCCGGCCATCATTGAATTGCTGGGCGGCCAGCTCGATGCGCTGTTTGAAGGCCTGGTGACGGCGACCGGTTATGTCAAAAGCGGCAAGCTCCGCCTTCTGGCGATTACCAGCGAGCGCCGTGTCAAAGCCTTCCCCGAGATACCAACGCTGAGTGAAGTGGTGCCGGGTGTATCTGGCGCCGCATGGTTCGGCATCTCGGCCCCGGCCAAAACGCCGGCAGCCGTCACAGACCGGCTGCAGACAGAAATACAGGCCATTGTGCAATCGCCCGAGATGCAGACACGCCTGACCGACCTCGGCATGACGCCCATGGCGTATGGCGCTGCCGACTACCTCGCCTTCATCCAGAGTGAAAACCGCAAGTGGGCGCCCGTGATCAGGGCGTCCAACGTCAAGGTGGACTGATTTTTTCAAACATCTTTCAATATATTTAAACAGGAGTGAACGTGAAAAAACCCGAATTTGACCTGCTCATCAAAAATGTCCGTGTGGTGCGCCCGCACGGCAACGTGGTGTTTGATGCCGACATTGCCGTCACCGGCGGCAAGATTGCGCTGGTGGCCCCAGGCATAGACGTGACGCGCGCCAAAGCCGTTCAGGACGGCAAGAACCGCCTGGCGTTTCCAGGCGTGGTCGATGCACACATGCACAGCGGTATTTATTCGCCACTGGAAGAAGACGCGGTGAGCGAAAGCAAGGCCGCAGCCATGGGCGGCGTGACCAGCAGCCTGAACTACTTCCGTACCGGCCAGTACTACATGAACAAGGGCGGCCCGTACAAGAAGTTCTACCCTGAAGTGCTGAAGACCGCGAAGAACCGTTTTCACGTGGACTACGGCTTCCACCTGGCACCGATGGACAGCACCCACATCAAGGAGATTCCGGAACTGATCGAAAAATTCGGCGTACCGAGTTTCAAGATTTTCATGTTCTACGGCTCCCACGGCCTGCATGGCGCATCAGACGCGCAACGCGACTTCCTGATGATTGGCAAGGGCGAGAAATACGACTATGCGCACTTTGAGTTCATCATGCGCGGCATCCAGGCAGCGCGCGAGCAGATGCCCAAGCTGGCCAACCAGATCTCGCTGTCGCTGCACTGCGAAACGGCCGAGATCATGACGGCCTATACAAAAATCGTCGAGAAAGACAAGTCGCTCAGCGGCCTGGCTGCCTACAGCGCATCACGTCCGCAGCACTCCGAAGGCCTGGCCGTGTTCATCGCCAGCTACCTCGCCAACGAAACGGCCTTGCCCAACATCAACCTGCTGCACCTGTCTTCACGCAAGGCCGTGCAGGCTGCGATGATGATGGCCGAGACCTTTCCGCACATCGACTTCAAGCGCGAGGTCACAATTGGCCACCTGATGCTGGACATCACCAGCAAGGCGGCCGAACTGGCCAAGGTCAACCCGCCGATCCGCCCACGCGAAGACGTCGAATTTTTGTGGGACGCGCTGCTGGCCGGTGAGCTGGACTGGGTGGTATCCGACCACGCCTGCTGCCGCCACGAGACCAAGGTTCCGAAACGTTACTTCGGCAATATCTGGATGGCCAAGAGCGGCTTTGGCGGTACCGAATACATGCTGCCGGCACTGATCAGCGAAGGCACGCGTCGCGGCATGAGCTACAACCACATGGCACGCGTGACGAGCTGGAACCCGGCACAGCGCTACGGCCTGAACAGCAAGGGCGACATCGCGGTGGGCTTTGATGCCGACATCGCACTGGTGGACCCGGGCAAGACCTGGACCATTCACGCCAAGGACTCGCCATCCACCCAGGGCTACACGCCTTTTGAGGGACTGGAGCTGTCTGCCAACGTCGACGCCACCTACCTGCGCGGTGAACTGATTTATGAAAACGGCCAGGTCATCGGCAAGCCACGCGGCCAGTACCTGTTCCGCCCCACCGCCTGATGCAGATGAGCCCGACCGTCCACAAGGGCCGCCCCCCCGGCGATGCACCGCATGTGCCCGTCGCCATTGTGGGCGCAGGCGCCTGCGGCCTCATGGCGGCGATTGCACTGAGCGATGCAGGCATTGAGGTGGTGGTGCTTGAGCGTGATGCGTCGCCCAGCGGATCCTCAGCGCTGTCGTCGGGATTCATCCCGGCACCGGCAACCGCTGTGCAAAAGGCGCTCGGTATTGAAGACAGCGTGGCGTTGTTCTCAAAGGACATCCTGGACAAGACGCAGGGCACGGCAGCCAGGCATCTTGTAGAAGCCTATGCCACCGCAGTCGGCCCCGCGCTGGACAGCCTGCAGCAAAAGCACGGCATTGTCTTTGAGGTGCTCGACGGATTTTTGTACCCGGGCCACAGCGTTCGCCGCATGCACGCGGTGTACGAAAAAACTGGCCAGGCCCTGATGGCCCAGCTTGAAAAAGCTGCAGTCGCAGCCGGCGCCACCATCGTCACCGAAGCGCTGGTGCGCGAACTGTGGATGGATGACAACGGCGCCGTGCGCGGCGTGGGTTACCTGCGGCCTGACGGCAGCATGGAACACCTGGCCTGTGACTACGTGCTTTTGTCCTGCAACGGTTTTGGCGGCAACAACGCCATGGTGGCGGAACTGTTGCCGGACATGCGTGATGCGACCTTTGCAGGCCATGTCGGTAACGACGGTTCTGCGATTGCATGGGGCAGGCAACTGGGCGCAAGGCTGGCCGACCTGGGCGGCTACCAGGGTCACGGCTCCTGGGCTGTGCCACAAGGTGCACTCGTGAGCTGGGCTGTCATCATGGATGGTGGCGTGCAGATCAATGCACGCGGCGAACGTTTTCACGACGAGAGCCACGGTTATTCGGAAGCGTCCGTGCAGGTGCTGGCCCAGCCCGGCGGCGTGGCGTGGAATGTCTTTGACCAGCACACACTGGACCTCGCGCGTGGCTTTCCGGATTTTTGTGATGCAGAGGCTGCAGGCGCGCTGAAATCCTGCCCTGATCTGGTGTCACTGGCCAAGCTGATCGGCTGTCAGCCTGTCATTCTCGAGCAGACGCTCAAGGCCGTGTCACCCGCCACGACCGACAGCCATGGCCGCGTCTTCCTGCGTGAGCTCAAGGCACCGTACTTCGCCGTTAAGGTCACCGGTGCGCTGTTTCACACACAGGGCGGGCTGGACATTGATGCGCAATGTCATGTGCTGCGCGAAGACGGCCAGGCATTTTCAACACTGCTGGCGGCGGGCGGCGCGGCACGCGGTGTGTCAGGCAATGCCGTCTGGGGTTACCTGTCGGGAAACGGCTTGCTGAGCGCGATTGGCGGCGGCGCCATCGCGGCGGACACTATCATCCGCGCAAAACAAAAACAAGAGGAAACCGCATGAGCCGCATTGATCTGAAGAACCGCCTTGGCCAGGCCGTGCCTCTGCTGGCGCCGGGTGTCTATGACGCCCTCAGCGCGCTGGTGGCAGAGCAGGCCGGCTTTGAGGCGCTCTACCTTTCGGGTGCATCCATCGCCTACACCGCGCTGGGGCGCTCCGATATTGGCCTCACCACTTTTCCTGAAGTCCAGCAGGTGCTTTCAAACATCACAGCGCGGGTTAGCCTGCCCGTCATCGTCGATGCCGACACCGGCTTCGGCAATGCGCTCAACGTAATGCGTACCGTCAGGGGTTTTGAACGCGCCGGCGCCGCCATGATCCAGCTGGAGGACCAGACCTTTCCCAAACGCTGCGGTCACCTCGACGGCAAGTCGGTGGTGAGCACGCAGGAGATGACGGGCAAGCTCAAGGCAGCGCTGGACGCCCGGCAGTCGGCATCGACCCTGATACTGGCGCGCACCGATGCGGTTGCCACCGAAGGCCTGGAAGCCGCACTTGAGCGCGCCGAACGCTACCTTGAATGCGGCGTTGACGCGCTATTCATTGAAGCCTTGCGCACACCGGCACAGATGGACGCCGCCTGCAAACAATTCGCCTCGCGTATCCCGCTGCTCGCCAATATGGTTGAGGGCGGCAAGACGCCGGTGCAAAGTGCAGACGAGCTGGGCCAGCGCGGGTTTCGCATCGTCATCTTCCCGGGCGGTACAGTACGCGCGGTCACGCACACGCTGCAGGGCTATTACGGCAGCCTGCAGAAGCACCAGACCACTGCGCCATGGCAATCAGCCATGCTTGATTTCGATGGGCTCAATGAGGTGATTGGCACGCCGGAGTTGCTGGAAACAGGAAAGAAGTACGAGTAGTACGCTTCCCCTGTAGCGCGCTTGCAGGGCAAGTGCCGGGTCAATCCCGTATCAATGCCAGACCGCCAGCACATCCGCTGCAGCGCACACATCTCCGAGAAAAAAGCGGATGTTGGTCAGCGCCGCATCGTGCAGTGACGGCGTATGCGATGCCACGGCATCGTGCGGAACAATGCACAGGTAGCCGGCCGAGTGGGCGTCACGCACGGTGGACTCCACACAAACCTGCGTGGTGACACCGCCGAAGACGACCGATTGCACTTTCAGCGCCCGCAGAATCTCATTGAGCTCCGTGTTGGCGAAACCGCTGTAGGTGTGCTTGGTGACAATCTTGTCCTCTGGCAAGGGCGCGATGCCAAACCACGCCGCACCCCAGGTCCCGGGCTTGCAGCATTCGGCGGTGATGCCCCTGGCCTGGGACACGACACGCATGGACGGCGGTATTTTGTCCATCGAATAATCTGCCCGCACCCAGATGACGGGCACATCGACAGAGCGCGCCGCATCAATCAATGCCTGTAGCCGGGGTACGAGCGCAGCGCCAGCAGAAACATCCTTGCCGGTCACAAGATCGATGTACCCGCCTTCGGCACAAAAGTCGTTCTGCATATCGATCAATACCAGCGCCGATCTGCACGGCGCCAGCTTGTCCGTCAATTCAACGGGGAGTTCTATTTGCGGCATAAGGAAACGGGTTGATGCCTGCCTGTCAAAAAGCAGGGTATTGTTTGTTGCGATCATCCCGTCGGTCCGGGAGTGTTTTGCTGGATGGTAGTTAAGAAAAATACCGTTATCAATATGAGGTCATCACAAGCGCCAACCCGCCAACCCCGGAATTGTTCCGGGTGTCAGAACCGCAAACGATGGATGCACAGGGATCGAGGCCGGGTATGAAGGAGCCTGCGGAGCAATGGAAGCGCTATTTATTTAGTAGCTACTTACGCCCGTATCTATTGGCCTGAAGACCAATTTGATGCCTGGAAACAGCATATTTCGCGCTTTTTTCAACCGGTCTTTGGCACGTCAACGGATTTTCAGATCACAAGCCCCTCGAAACAGCTGTTATAGCTATATTAGCTGTTTTTAACACACCACGACCAACTGCCACTGGACAGCATGCGCGAGTCAGCCCGGTTGACCCCATCACGCAGCGAACAAAGCCATCGCCATCAAGGACGCCAGGCGGCAACGGATCAGGCAGAGGTTTGAGGGTGGCGCTGCGGTCAGGTCGGTACACATCGGCGCAGTTGCTTGCCTGATTTTTCTGAAACCGTTGACGACGCCCAGTTCGACAAATCTGGGAGCCAGAGCACGGGACCAGCAGCTCCAGAATGGCTGCCACATTCAGGACCCACATTCATGTGGGTCTGACACCCTGGTTAACGCCAGGTCTTCGTATGGTGCGGCTGGCGGGGATCGAACCCACGACCCTTGGCTTCGGAGGCCAATACTCTATCCACTGAGCTACAGCCGCAATGCTGTGAGGTG
>JAZKCB010000129.1:0-43043 GCA_040388335.1 Pseudomonadota bacterium
CTCCTCGCTCTTCCAGCGTTTAAGAAAGTGTCCGTTATTTCAGGGGAATCCCAAGTGACCGCACTTTAGTCTAATGGGGAATGTGACGAGCTACCAACCAACCGCCTAGGATAGGTACGACTTCACTCGGCCTCTGTACAAGACTGACAAAAGAATTCGTACAAGGGCATATTAAATGGGGTGAAAATATGGCGTGAAGCGCCGATCCGCCAAACTGAAAAGCCCTTAAAAATCAATGATCTTTAAGGGCTTTCGCAATCTGGAGGAGAGGGTGGGATTCCTCGCCACCCTACTCCGCTTCTGGCAAATAGCGTTGAATGGAAGTCCTAAAGGAGTTGCCGTCGGTCTGGATACGGTAGAAATAGTTCCTGCCGGCCTTGATATCCTGATCGATCGTATTGAGTGCATGCGTACCGAAAGGGTCAGTCGGGATCGCGCCAAAGATGTATTCGCCCGGCACCAATAGAAATTCGACCTTCTCCCCCGGGTTCAGTGCTGCGGCTTTTTTGCCATTTATGAACAGGTTTTGGTAAACGCCTGAGCCAGTGAAACCTGTATCGCGAACAAAGGACGCCCGAGCGTTTCCGTCTATCGGCAGCTTCTCAGTGCGAAAAATCCTGTCGGCTGGCACGACGAGCGCTTCCTTTGTCGGGATCGACGACGTGGCGCATCCGCAGAACGTTGACAGTACGAACAGTACAAGCAAAAGATTTTTCATGGCGTTGGCATTCCGGTGGGGAGAATATGTTCGCACTTTTTAACCTTCCGTGTGCTTGCAATGCTCCCAAGGCAGAACGTCACATCCACAATGAGGCACCTGTGCAGCAAGCGTGGGGCCGGTGGATGTCTCTGAACGCTGGGTCTCTTTTGCTGAAGGCGTTTTGGTAGGCGTAGGTGGCCTTTTGGAGCCTTCTACAGGGATCGTAGGTATCTTTCCAGCCTCTGGAATCCAACGCAGGAACGGTGTGAGATCGGCAACGTTGGTGATATACCAAATTCGTTTGGCGGCATCCCAGCGGGCTCCCAGCGCCTTCACTTGATCTTTTTCAGCAAAGGGAGTTACAAGGTTGATTCTCATATTTTATTTATCGGTACAACCTGCTACAGGGTGGGCTTGCCATCGCAAAAAGCAGCCCAATCCTGCATCATATGACGCCGTTTCTCGATCATGTCACCGCGTCGGTAAGCTGCTTCTACCGCATTTTTCAGGGTATGAGCCAACGCTTGCTCCGCCATATCCCGTGGGTAATTGGTGCGCTCTCCCGCCCAATCACGGAAGGTGGATCGAAACCCATGGGGTACTACTTCAACCTTCATACGACGCATAACTTCGGTCATGCTCATGTTCGATAGCTGCGAGCCACCCGGTGAAAGGAAGATAAGCCCTGACCTATCGCCGCCCAAAGATTTGAGTACCTTAATTGCAGCCTCTGATAGGGGCACGCGGTGTTCTCGTGCAGCCTTCATGCGGGAGGCTGGAATCGACCAAATCTTGGATGCGAGATCGATCTCTTCCCAATCAGCTCCCCGTGTTTCACCGCTTCGTGCAGCGGTCAAAATTGTGAATTCAAGGGCCCTTGCGGCCACCCCGTCTCTCGCCCGTAGTGCCTTTACAAACTGCGCCATTTGGTCAATCGGAAGGGCTGGGTAATGAACTACATTTTTGATTTTTTTCGGTGGGGGCAACAGTTGATCAAGGTGTCCTTTCCATCTGGCCGGGTTGTCTCCACTGCGGTAGCCGCGTACTGTGGCCCAAGAAAGCACCGTCTCGATGCGACCACGCAATCTGACCGCCGTTTCCGTCTTGGTCTTCCAAATTTTTTCGAGCACAGTCAGGACATGAGTCTGGCCGATATCTCTGACGAGCAATCTACCGATTGTGGGAAAGGCATAGGTCTGGAGCGTAGCGTTCCACTGGGCTCGGTGTTTGGCACTCTTCCAACCATCGCCGTGGGCTTCAATGTAGGCCAAAGCTGCTTGTTCGAAAGTCTTCTCTGTGGCCTGTTGAGCTATTGCAGCGCTTATGGCCTGTTTGCGCTGCGCAATGGGGTCATGGCCTTGCTGGATACTTTCTCGTGCTTTGCGGGCCTTCTCGCGTGCCATAGATAGGGTCACATCGGGAAAACCTCCCAATCCATGATCCCTCCGTTTATTGGCTACAACGGCACGCAATATCCAAGACCGTGAGCCAGTGGGGTGTACTTGTAGATAGAGACCAGAGACACCGCCAACCGCCCACAAGCCGGGCAGTCTGAGGCGGCTCACTTCAAGAGGGGATAATTCCTTGGCTTTTCGTGGCATATCAATGCCATTTTAATCTACCCATCATCTAACCCATCATAAAAATTCGGATTGTGGTGTCGCGTGCGATACCATGATGGATGCAATCCTGCTAGCTTTCACTGGCGGAGATAGACTAAAAACACAGTCAGAGACGTTGCTGGACAGTTTTTAGTCGGACGCCTCTTCCGCCAATAGTCAAGCCATTGCGAATTTCCACGCAGTGTCAAAGCTCCTGAAAGCCCAGCCAGTCTGGGCTTTTTTGTATCTTTCCCATGCCGTTTGTCAGGCGTCCATAAAAAAAGCCACCTCGGGGTGGCTTTTTTCATTACATCCAGAATCAGTTCAAAGCAGACTTCTTGCCTTCCTTGTAGGTGTACAGGGTAATGGCCGGATTCTTCAACTCACCATTGGGTTCGAACTCAATGGTGGTGGTCACGCCCTTGAAGCTGGTCTTGATCAGCTCGGGGATATAAACCTTGGGATCGATGGAACCGGCGCGCTTCATGGCATCGACCAGAACGAAGGTCGCGTCATAGGTGTAGGGGCTGTAGACCTGGAACTGATTGGGGTATTTTTCGTCGTACCGCTTCTTCCAGGCTTCGCCGCCTGGCATTTTGGCGAGCGATGCACCGCCTTCAGCGCAGATCACGTTCTCAACCGTCTTGGGGCTACCAGCCAGCTTGGCAATTTCTGCCGTGCAGATGCCGTCACCACCAAAGTACTTGACCTTGCCCATACCCAGTTGCTCCATCTGGCGCAGCATGGGGCCGGCTTGTGGGTCCATGCCGCCGTAGAAAATCGCATCAGGGCTCTTGGCCTTGACCGCGGTCAGAATGGCCATGAAATCGGTGGCCTTGTCGGTGGTGAATTGTTCATCCACCACGGTCATTCCCTTTTCCTTGGCGGTTTTCTTGAAGATGTCGGCAACGCCCTGGCCATAAGCGGTACGGTCGTCAATCACGGCAACTTTCTTCAGCTTGAGCGTATCCGCTGCATAGAAAGCCAGGCCTGAACCGAGGGCCAGATCATTGGCAATGATGCGGTAGGTGGTTTTGTAGGCGGGCTTGGTCAGGTCAGGGTTGGTTGCAGCGCCAGTGACATGGGGAATGCCGCAGTCGTTATAGACCTTGGATGCGGGAATGGTTGTGCCCGAGTTCAGGTGGCCGACGACACCTGCGACCTTGGCGTCGCACAGTTTTTGTGCGGCTGCCGTGCCCTGTTTTGGATCGGCTGCATCGTCTTCAGCAACGATTTCAAACTTCGCCTTTTTGCCGCCGATTTCAATGCCTTGCTTGTTGAGGTCCTCAATGGCCATGCGCACGCCATTTTCATTGTCCTTGCCGTAATGGGCCTGTGCGCCAGAGAGCGGCGCCACATGGCCGATTTTGACGATTAGTTCACCGCCCGAAGCGGCGGCGGGTGCGGGAGCCGCTGCAACCGGAGCAGCATCTTCTTTCTTGCCGCAGGCTGCAACCAGCACGACGAGCGCTGCGACTGCCGTCAATTTCAATTTCATCTGCATAGGGACACTCCGTTCATTTCTGTTTGTGGATGGAGGGCGAATGTTTTCACCCTGCGCGATAGAACATATCGCAATTTCCGCGCCCATGCCATAGCAACGTCCCTAGCTTGTTGAAATAATCGGTACGGGGTTACAGAAAGACGCAGAGGGTGATTTCAGCAAGGCACGCACACCTGCGCAAAAAATACTACCCGCCAGAGTCGCGCGGCAACTCCTGCGCGACGGCCTGGCTGACGGACTCGCGCACCACCAGCTCGATTTCTTCCCGCAGACGTGGACCCAAGGCCTGGGTGTGCGTCAGGATAAGTTGTCCAACCGCCTCACGCAGGCGCCTCTCAAGTACGAGATCCACGCGCTGCATCACCCTGTGCACCAGCTGCTCCTCAAACCGTTCCAGTGACGCAACGCTGGGGGCAGTCAACCCATCCTGGAACGGGGTATCACGAGGATGCATGACAGGTTGGACGACATCGGTCAGTGTCGGCACAAAACGCGGGGGAGTCTGGCCATTGTTCATGCGGCCTCCCCGCTGGCTGCCAGGTCATGCCTCTTCAATTCAAACCCGCTATCCTTGTAGGTCTTCCAGCGGCTGCGGCCGGCCAGCCTGTCGTCAGGCTGCCCCGAGACCAGCTCGATAAAACGTTCAAATCGCTCAAATCCGGCAGGAATTTGCGGGCCAAGATTGATCAGAACGCCATCTACTCGGCATTGATCCGGCTGTTGTGCCAGCAGGATCGGTGTCACAGCAAGGGACGGAGCACTCGCGGTTGTCATGCAATGTGGAAGAAACCCGGTCGGGGAAAACGTCCATAGCAGCTGGTCAAGCTCCGCAAGCGCCGGCGTTTCTCCGGTCACTACAGCGCGCATGCCGCGCAGGTAGACCTTTCGCAACAGGCGGCAACTGTATTGCAGCTTGTCAGGCACATTGAAATGAAACTCTATCTCTTTCATGCGGTTCGGGATCTGCTCACCTTTTTGGGCGTAACCGTCTTGACCGGCTTTGTTTTTGGGACTGCAGGTTTTAGCTGCGCCTGAGCCAGCAGGTAATCCACCAGCAATGGCACGGGCCGACCCGTCGATCCCTTGGCAGAGCCGCCCTTCCAGGCCGTGCCGGCGATATCCAGGTGGGCCCATGGGAATTTGCCGGTGAAGCGCTGAAGGAACTTGGCCGCAGTAATGGCACCACCCGCACGGCCAGCCACGTTGGCGACATCCGCGAAGTTGGTTTTCAGGCCTTCCGCATATTCATCATCGAGTGGCATGCGCCAGCAAAGGTCGAGCGATGACTCGCCGGCATCGTAAAGCGCTTTTGCAAGTGTTTCATCGGCAGTGAACATGCCGCTGCGAATCGAGCCAAGCGCCACAACGCAGGCACCCGTGAGCGTGGCGATGTCCACTACGGCTGAAGGTTTGAAGCGTTCGGCATAGGTCAGTGCATCGCAGAGCACCAGGCGCCCTTCCGCATCCGTATTGAGAATTTCTATGGTCTGGCCGCTCATGCTGGTCACCACGTCACCGGGTTTGATGGCAAGGCCGTCAGGCATGTTTTCGCAGGCGGGAATCAGGCCGACCACGTTGACGGCAGGCTTCAGCTCTGCCAGCGCCCTGAATGTCCCCAGCACGCTGGCTGCACCGCACATGTCGAACTTCATTTCATCCATCT
Source organism: Pseudomonadota bacterium (assembly GCA_040388335.1). GTDB lineage: Bacteria > Pseudomonadota > Gammaproteobacteria > Burkholderiales > Burkholderiaceae_C > Polaromonas. The sequence continues at coordinate 5,469 of JAZKCB010000129.1, forward strand.
CGCTTGCGGGTTTGATGGAAATACCGCCGGTGTCGAAGGTGATGCCCTTGCCCACCAGCACCACAGGGGCGACAGTTTTTGCAGCGCCGTCATAGCGCAAAACGATGAATCGCAAAGGTTCAGCTGAGCCCCGGGCGACAGACATGAAGGAACCCATGCCCAATTTCGCCACTTCTTTGGGGCCCAACACATCGACCTTGATTTTTGCATGCCTGCCCAGCTCCTTTGCAGCATTCGCCAGCAGTGTGGGGGTGGCATGATTGGACGGACGGTTGCCCCATTCCTTGGCCAGGGCAATGCCCTTGGCCAGGCCAGCGCCTTTGTCAAAACCAGCCTGGGCCGTCGCCATGTCATTGACTGCAATGACCACACGCTCAAGCGAAGACGGGGTAACTTTTGATTTTGTCGCCGTGTAGGTGTAATTTGAATCAGCACAGGCCACAACAGCTGCACGCACGACCTCACCCGAGACTCTGGCCAGGGCGCCAAGGCTGATGACCACGCGCTTGGCATTGCCGCTCTTCAGCCCGTTCATCGCCGCCGTTATGGCCGCACGCACGTTCTTTGGACTGCCGTCGCCTGCACCCGCAAGAACAATACGCGTGGCAACAATTCCCGCTGGCCGGTAACTTCCGAGTGATTTTCCGGCTTTGGCATCAAAGTCTCCAGATTTGATGGCCAGTGCAGCCATCCGCGAGACGGGATCGTTCGCCGGGAATTTGGTTTCCTGGGCAACCAGAAGCACCAGAACATCGCATTTTTCAGAGCAAACGCGGGCGAGGCTTAATGTCTTGAGTTCAAAGTCCATAATTGAAGGTCTGGCCGATCAAAGTAAAAAAGATAACGGGGGTTGGGCTGAAAAGCCAAAAGACCCTGACGACCCCAAAGAGCCGGTGAGCCGAAAGTCATTATTTAGACAATGTTATTCCAATCTTCGATTCGCAGAGAGCTGGCGCGCAGCTTTGGCGCCACCCTGGTTGTCCTCATCACCATCGTATTGACCATTGTGCTGATCCGCACACTGGGCCAAGCCTCTCGCGGCATCATCAATCCACAGGACGTGATGCTGTTCATGGCGTATTCGGCATTGGGCCGACTGCCGACCATCCTCACGCTCTCTCTGTTTATCTCCATGGTGGGAACGCTGACGCGAATGTACCGGGACAGCGAGATGGTTGTCTGGTTCACCAGCGGCCAGGGTCTAGGGGGCTTTCTGCGGCCACTATTCAGGTTTTCATGGCCAGTACTCCTCATCATTGCCCTGACTTCACTTTTTGTCTGGCCCTGGACCAATCAGCAAACAAAAGACATGAAGGAGCGCTATGAGGGCCGTAGCGACCTCGACCGCATAGCGCCAGGTCAATTCCAGGAGTCATCGAACGGCAACCGCGTCTTCTTCATCGACCGGGACGCCTCAACAGTCAAAAAATCAAGCAGCAATGTGTTTATTGCAGCCAATGAGCGAGGCAAAAGCTCGGTGACCACTGCCCGCTCCGGCAGGATAGAAACCAAAGGCGATGTGCAGGTGTTGATACTCGAAAATGGCCAGCGGATGGAAAACGAGATCGGCAAGTCAGCGCTGAAAATAAGTGAATTTGAAGAGTACGGCAGCAACACTGGCGAGGCGGCCCCCCTCAATACCGACATCAGCGAAGCCAAGCTACTGTCCGTCCCTGTGCTGTTGAAGTCGCCCACCCGCGCCAATGTCAGTGAACTGGCCTGGCGGGTCGGACTTGCACTGGCAGCAATCAACTTTGTGGTGCTGGCGGTCGCCCTGGCCAGCGTGAATCCGCGTGGGGGCCGGAGTGGTAACCTTATTTTTGTGGTGATGACATTTCTTGTCTATAACAATCTCATCAATCTTGGGCAAAGCTGGATTTTTGGCGGACTGATAAGTTTTGCGAACCTGACGCTTCTGCTGCACGGTGGCGTGCTGTTGCTGGGTCTTGCCTGGCTGGCCAAGCGGAACAACAACTGGACGCTGCGAGCGGCCATGCGCCGCCGCGCATATGAACGAGGTAACGCCGCATGAAGACCATACGCCGCCTCATCTACGGGGAAGTGCTGGCATCCATAGCGCTGGTTGCGCTGGGTTTTCTGGCCCTGTTCTTCTTTTTTGACCTGGTCGACGAACTGCAATATCTGGGCAAAAACAACGGCTTGCCCAGCGCCACCGAGATCTACCAGATTCGCCATGCGCTCATTTATGTAGCACTGCTGGTGCCCAATCACCTTTATGAGTTACTGCCGATTTCGGTGCTGATCGGCACGATTTTTGTCATGGCAAGGTTGGCACAAAGCTCGGAGTACACCATCCTGCGCACGAGTGGCCTGGATCCGTGGCGCGCACTCAAGCTGTTGCTGGGCCTGGGCTCCATCTTCGTGGTCATGAGTTTCCTGATCGGTGACTACGTGGCGCCGGTCAGCGAGCGGGCGGCACAACTGATCAAGGCACGCTATCAAAGCGCAACCACCGTGGGTCAGACCGGTGCATGGTTGAAAGAGAAGCAGGCGTACAACACCTATGTTGCCAATGTCAAAATCCTCACCCCGCGCAACGAAATGCAGGGGGTACAGATTTTTGAGTTTGACAATAAAGGACTTGTCGTGTCGATTACACAGGCGCCACTTGCCACGTTTGGCGATGACGACTCCTGGCAATTGAAGAAGGCTATACGCTCCGAATTTGACATCCGCTCTGCTGGCAACCTGCAGGCTGAACAGGGCAAACCCGCGGCTGGCGTGACGCGGATCAACCTGGAGACCTTCCGCTGGCCCACCGAAATATCCCGGGAAATGGTCTCTGTCGCGCTGCTCAAGCCTGAACGCATGAGCACTTACGATCTTTTCACCTACATCCGCCATCTGGATGCGAATGGGCAAACCGCACAGCGCTACGAAATCGAATTCTGGAAAAAGGTTTTTTATCCTCTGAGTTGTCTGGTGATGGTGATTCTGGCCCTGCCCTTTGCTTACCTGCATTTCCGCTCCGGCGGTATCGCCAGCTATGTCTTTGCAGGCGTGATGATTGGCATCAGCTTTTTCCTGCTCAACAATGTTTTTGGGTATGTCGGAAATCTTCAGAACTGGCAACCCTGGGTTGCGGCGGCAACTCCCGGCCTGCTGTACATGGCGATTTCGCTGGGAGCGTTTGGCTGGCTTGTTTTGAGGCGCTGACCATGACAACGACTGGCATCATTCTCTTCGCACATGGTTCACGCGACCCCAAGTGGCGTGAACCCATTGAGGCCGTCGCGTTGCGCATGATTGAACTCAAGCCCGCCACTTTGGTCCGCTGTTCCTACCTTGAGCTTTGCGCGCCGACGTTGCCAGATGCAGCCGCAGAACTAATCGCCAGCGGAGCCAGTCACATCAAGATTTTTCCACTCTTCTTGGGTGTCGGCAAACACGCGCGGGAAGACATGCCAGAACTCGTCGCGCAAATACGCGCTTCGCATCCAGGCGTTCTGGTGGAGCTCTTGCCAACTGCAGGTGAGTCGAATCAACTGACGGATCTGATGGCGCACATGGCTCTTTCATGAATGCTCAAATCTTGCCTTTCTGGACACATCCGCCAATTCTTTAGTGCAATTCAGGCATAATGAAACCAGTAATTAGTCTGGATTCGATATGAACCTTCATCAATTCCGCTTCGTTCAGGAGGCCGTCCGCCGCAACCTCAACCTGACTGAAACGGCACGCGCCCTTCACACATCGCAGCCCGGCGTATCCAAAGCCATCATTGAACTGGAAGAGGAACTCGGCGTTGAGATCTTTGCGCGGCACGGCAAACGTCTCAAACGCGTAACAGAACCCGGCGCCCATGTCCTCAAAAGCATTGACGTCATCATGCGTGAGGTCGGCAACCTTCGCCGTATCGGCGAGCAGTTTTCGGCGCAGGACAGTGGCACGCTCTCCATTGCCACAACGCATACACAGGCACGGTACGTGTTGCCACAACCCGTAGCCAAACTTCGCGAGGCCTTTCCCAAGGTCAATGTCAGCCTGCATCAAGGCTCACCTGATCAGGTCGCCAAGATGGTGATTGATGAGGTTGCCGAGATTGGTATTGCCACTGAGTCGCTGACACAATATTCGGAACTGGTCACGCTACCCTGCTATGAATGGCAGCATATGTTGGTCTTGCCCGTTGCGCATCCGCTCGCGAGCAAGGCCAATATCACACTGGAAGACCTCGCGGTAGAACCGCTGATTACCTATCACCCGTCGTTCACAGGCCGTACCAAGATTGACGAGGCTTTTGCCGCCAACCGCCTGGAGCCACGCATCGCGCTGGAGGCCATCGACTCGGACGTGATCAAGACTTACGTGCGTCTTGGGCTTGGCGTTGGCATTGTGGCCGAGATGGCCATCAAGGACGATGGCACCAATGGCGATCTGTTGGCGATTCCGGCGGGTCCTCTATTCGGGGTCAACATCGCACGCGTTGCCTTCAAACGGAGTGCTTATCTGCGTAACTTTGTCTACACCTTCGCCAGCCTGCTCAGCGACAGGCTGGATCGCGGGGTGATTGAAAAAGTCATGTCGGGACACGTGAGCGACTACGAAGTTTGATCCTTTGTAACAAACCAGACCATGAAAAATATCATTGCGCGAACACCGCAACTCAGAACGAAATTACCTGCAGTCGGCACCACCATCTTTACCGTGATGTCCGGTCTGGCTGCAGAAAATAATGCCGTCAACCTTGGTCAGGGTTTCCCCGATTTCGAATGTGATCCCCGCCTTGTGGGCACCGTCACCGAAGCCATGACGCTTGGCCTGAACCAGTACCCGCCCATGGCTGGCGTGGCGGTGCTCAGGGAGGCCATTTCAAGGAAGATGCTTAAGCTGCATGGCAGAAAGTACGATCCTGCCACCGAGATTACCGTCACCGCGGGTGCCACCCAAGCCATCATCACCGCTATTTTGGCCATCGTGCATGCCGGCGACGAGGTGATCGTGCTTGAGCCCTGCTACGACAGTTACGTCCCCAATATTGAGCTGGCCGGTGGCGTCGCCGTGCGTGTGCCACTCACACCAGGCACCTTCAGACCGGACTTTGACAAAATCAGTGCTGCGATCACATCAAAAACACGCGCCATCCTCGTCAACTCGCCGCACAACCCCAGTGCGACTGTCTGGACCGAAGCTGACATGCTAAGGCTGCAGGAAATTCTTGAGCCGACCGACGTGCTACTGATCAGCGACGAGGTTTACGAACACATGGTTTTTGATGCCGACAAGGGCCAGATTCACCGAAGTGCCATCCAGTTCCCCGGGCTGGCGGCGCGCGCTTTTATCGTCAGCAGTTTTGGCAAGACTTACCATGTGACAGGCTGGAAGGTCGGATACGTGGCTGCGCCGGCCGCATTGACGACTGAATTCCGCAAGGTGCATCAATTCAATGTTTTCACCGTCAATACGCCCGTTCAATACGGGTTGGCAAGCTACATGGCCGACGAAGGCCCCTATCTGAACCTCCCGGCGTTTTACCAGCGCAAGCGCGACCTCTTTCGTGCGGGACTTGCCAAAACCAGATTCAAACTCCTTCCTAGCGAGGGCAGCTATTTCCAGTGTGTCGACATTTCAGAGGTCAGCGATTTGAACGAGGCCGATTTCTGCAAATGGCTGACGACGGAGATAGGTGTGGCGGCCATTCCGCTGTCCGCGTTTTACAGCGACGGATTTGACCAGCGCGTGGTTCGTTTCTGCTTTGCCAAAAAAGACGAGACCCTCAATGCAGCACTGGCGCGACTCGCAAAACTGTAGGTTGAGACTGTCAGCCGTTGGATGACGGCTGGACGCGGCTTGTTCCTGTTGGATATCCTGCACCGCCGGGCAAGAATCTAAACAACAAAACAAGGAGTCCTCAAATGTCCATCTCTCTCATTCTGCTCATCGTCCTGATACTGATCCTGGTCGGCGCCCTGCCAACCTGGGGTCACAGCCGCAACTGGGGCTACGGTCCCAGCGGTGGTCTGGGTCTTGTTGTCATCATCCTGATCGTGCTTCTGCTGATGGGCCGAATCTGATTCTAAAAAGATAGCTCCATCTAGAAAGGGCCTCGCATGCGAGGCCCTTTTTTATTCATTATTCAGTCACAGCGGCATCAGCTGTTTAACTGCTGCCAGGTTTTATCGAGGCGCTTGATACTGACGGGCTGCGGTGTACGCAACTCCTGAGCAAAAAAGCTGACCCGGAGCTCTTCAAGCAACCAGCGGAATTCCTGCATACGCGCATCTGTTGCACCCTTTCGTTCGGCGACGAGACGCCAATAGCGCTGTTCCTGTGGTTTCAGTTCCGCCATTCGCGCTGCATCCCTGGCAGGATCAGCACGCCATTTCTCCAGCCGCAACGTGATGGCCTTGAGGTAACGTGCAAAGTGCTGCAGCTGCGAATAAGGTGTGGTGCTCAAAAACTTCTTGGGTACAAGGCGCTGCAGCTGCTGGGTAGCATCAGCGCCAGCTTCCACCGCATTTTTGGTGTCCTTGATCTTGCGCTGGGCGGCCACATACTCGACAAGAATGCCCGCAGCCAGACGGGCGACTTCGCTGGCAATCAATGTCAATCGTCCTCTGCCGTCATCGACACGCTTTTTAAATTCAGTCTCGTTCGTGGGCAATGGCTCCAGCAAAAAGGCCCTGTCGAGCGCAACTTCAAGAATCTGCTCGCGCAACTCCTCCAGTGTGCCGCCGCCTGAGTTGTCGGCGGCTCGCCCCACCAGCATGAACGCCGTGGCCATTTTCTGCAGATCGGGCAGGTTCTTCTCCAGGTATTTGACGGCGTCCCTCATCTGCAACGCAAATAGCCGACGCAGCCCCGCGCGGTGTTTGGCTGCTGCGATATCAGGCTCGTCGAACACTTCGATGGTGACAGCGTCGCCAAGATCCATCAGCGCCGGAAATCCGATCAGGGTCTGCGCGCCCTTCCTGATTTCCATGAGTTCGGGCAACTCTCCGAAGGTCCAGCCTGTGTAGCGCTCCGGTGTTTTTGCAATTGACGCCGGCCTTGTCGTTTGCCCCGCAGAAGCTTGATGTCCTGCTTTCGCAACTATGTCAGCCGGTTTCGAGAGGTTCTTGAGCCCTGCAAGCGCCTGGAATGCGCCACGCGCCTGCGCGCCCAGCTCCGTCTTGAGACCCCCGAGGTTGCGCCCGGAGCCCAGTTGACGGCCATACTCATCCAGCACGCGAAAGTTCATGAAGAGGTGCGGCGGCAACATGTCCAGCTTCAGGTCTGCCCGCTTGATGTCCAGTGAAGTGGCATCGCGAACCAGCTTCAGGACGGCATCAGTCAATGAACCGCTACCATACATGGATGGCTGGTTGAGTTGCTCCGCCATGCGCGCGGCCGTCTCGGGCAATGGGACCAGCCGGGATCTCGGCCGCTGATGCAGTGTTTTAAGGAGCGCCTGCACCTTGTCCTTCAGCATGCCCGGCACCAGCCACTCACAGCGCTCCTCATTGACCTGATTCAGTGCAAAAAGCGGCACATCCACCGTCACGCCGTCGCGTGGGTCGCCCGGGTCGTGCAGGTAGGCGGCTGTGCAATCGACTCCGCCAAGGCGCAGAACCTTTGGAAACGACTGTGTCGTGATGCCGGCCGCCTCGTGGCGCATCAATTCATCTTGGGTTAGTAGCAATAAACCCGGGTGTGTCGCTACCTCAGTTTTGTACCAGCTCTCGCAACTCGCGCCACTGCATACATCGGCTGGCAATTGCTGATCGTAGAAAGCGTAAATCAGTTCTTCGTCAACAAGCACATCTTGGCGGCGCGACTTGTGCTCCAGGTCCTGCACGCGTGCGATGAGCTTCTCATTTGCACCCAAAAAAGGTAATTTGGTTTCCCAGTTGCCGGCGACCAACGCCTCGCGGATAAATATCTCACGCGCAGTAACGGGGTCAACGCGGCCAAAGTTGACGCGCCTTCCGTTGTAGATCGCAAGGCCGTACAAGGTCGCGCGTTCAAGCGCTGTGACCTGTGCAGCCTTCTTTTCCCAATGTGGGTCCAAAATCTGCTTGTGAAGAAGGTGTCCGGCTACCTGCTCTATCCACTGCGGTTCAATGTTGGCGATACCACGGCCAAACAGGCGCGTCGTCTCAACCAGTTCGGCGACCACGATCCATCGCCCCGGCTTCTTGTTCAGGTTTGCGCCAGGGTGGCGATAAAACTTGATGCCGCGCGCACCGAGATACCAATCCTCTTCGTCGCCTTTGCAACCGATATTGCCCAGCAGGCCGCAGAGCATGGAAAGATGCAGCTGCTCGTAAGAAGCCGGCTTGTCGTTGAGCACCCATTTCTGCTCGCCGACAACGGTATGGAGTTGCGAATGAATATCCCGCCATTCACGCACGCGCCGGATGTTGATGTAATTTTCGCGAAGCAGGTTTTCGTATTGCCTGTTTGAGAGCTTGTGCTCCGCTCCGTGGCCGCCCCGGGAGTCGCCCAGCCATTTCCACAACCTCAGATATCCGCTGAACTCGCTCTTTTCATCATCAAACTTGGCGTGTTGCTGGTCCGCCTGCGCCTGCTTGTCCATGGGGCGGTCGCGCACGTCCTGGACACTCAGGGCACTGGCAATCACCAGAACCTCATCAAGTGCGCCGCGGGACTTGGCCTCCAGTATCATGCGGCCTACGCGTGGATCCAGTGGCAGCTTTGCCAGCGTATGACCAATTGCCGTGAGCTCGTTCTGGTCATCCACCGCACCCAGCTCCGCCAGTAGCTGATAGCCATCGGTAATCGCGCGGCGCTGGGGCGGCTCGATAAAAGCGAAGTCTTCTACGGCACCCAGACGAAGCGCTTTCATGCGCAGGATCACCGCCGCCAGGGAACTACGTAGTATCTCGGGGTCCGTAAACCGCTGGCGGCTTGTGAAATCCCGCTCCTCATAAAGCCTGATGCATATGCCGTCGGCCACCCGTCCGCAACGGCCAGCCCGCTGGTTGGCCGCCGCCTGCGAAATCGGCTCAACCATCAGCTGCTCGACCTTGCTCCTGAAACTGTAGCGTTTGACGCGCGCTGTTCCAGCATCAATCACATAGCGGATACCCGGAACAGTCAAGGAAGTTTCAGCCACGTTGGTCGCCAGCACAATGCGCCTGCCGCTATGGTCGTCAAAGATGCGGTCCTGCTCAGCCTGGCTCAAACGAGCAAAAAGCGGCAACACCTCCGCATTGCGGTTTAGCGGTTGATGGGCAAGGTGTTTGCGCAAATGATCTGCCGCTTCGCGAATCTCACGTTCTCCAGGTAGGAAGATCAGGATGTCCCCTGCGCTGTGCGGACTCAGCCAGAGTTCATCCACGGCATCGGCGATGGCGTTGTTCAGGTCGTAGTCACGCGACTCTTCAAAGGGCCGGTAGCGCTGTTCGACAGGAAACGTCCGGCCCGAGACCATAATCACTGGCGCAGGACCTTTGCTAGAGGCGAAATATTCTGCAAACCTCTGCGCATCTATCGTGGCTGACGTAACCACAACTTTCAGGTCAGGTCGGCGAGGCAGTAATTGCCGCAAATAGCCGAGCAAGAAATCAATGTTCAGGCTGCGCTCATGGGCCTCGTCAATGATGATGGTGTCGTAAGCCTGAAGCAGCGGGTCGGTCTGCGTTTCCGCCAACAAAATACCGTCAGTCATCAGCTTTACGGACGCATCCCTGCTCAAGCGGTCTTGAAAGCGGACTTTGTATCCGACGACATCGCCTAAAGGTGTCTTGAGTTCTTCGGCGATCCGCTTTGCAACACTGGACGCGGCAATACGGCGTGGCTGAGTATGCCCAATCATTCTTGGGCGCTGTCCGGCCGGGTAATTGAGCTTGCCGCGCCCCATGGCCAAGGCGATTTTCGGCAATTGGGTGGTCTTGCCTGAACCGGTTTCACCGCAAACGATGATCACCTGATGAGCCTGCATCGCAGCACTGATTTCCTCGCGCTTGCCAGATACCGGAAGGGTTTCCGGAAACTCGATGACAAGCTTTGGCTGTAGTGGCGTAATGAGTGGAGTTGGCAAGGACACAAGAGGATATGCAGGCCATTAGGGCACTGTTCAAGCACCAATTATCAGTGCCAATGGCTCACGAGATCCTCAGACAGGTGCCAACCCTGGCAACTCGACAGTCTCTGCACGGGTATGGTCAAACCAAGCTACCCGGCTGGCGCAGCTGACTGCTGTACGCGACTTACCGCGGGCCACGCGAATGGCACTGCCCCCTGGTTGCGGGATTGTTCAAACGGAGGACGCCAGCCCCGATTTCTGCAACCCGGACTGTACTGCCGGCCTCGAACCGGTTGGACTCCAGATTGGTATTCAGGATTAACAACCTGCACGGGCGCGATTCGATGGAGCGTGCCAAACGTATCAAGAGCCCACTCTCGTGACAATTGCACATGATCAAGAGAAAGCAGTCACGACAAGGGCGTCCAATCTCTCGACTTGCACCGGGGCCAGACGGCGCAAATGCACCGCACATACAAACAGCGAACTGTTAACTACTGCGGCCACTATCATGCAACCCGTGATATGTGCTGGACTGCATGGCTGTATCTCGGCCGACACGGCGCGAACGCCCGACGTAGTGCCTTACACTTATTTCAGTCGGCAGGCACAGTGCCCGCCGTCCCCTGTTTTTCCCGATGCCCGAAAGCGCGCCCATGTCTGCCGTCTTCAATTTCACTTTTGTTCCGTGGTTCCGTTCGGTCGCACCCTACATCCACACGCATAGGGGCAAAACGTTTGTAGTAGGTATTGCGGGCGAAGCCATTGCCGCCGGCAAGCTACAACACATTGCACAGGACCTGGCGCTGATACAAAGTATGGGCGTGAAGATTGTTCTGGTCCACGGATTCAGGCCACAGGTCAATGAACAACTTCAGGCCAAGGGACACGCTGCCAAATACTCTCATGGCATGCGGATTACCGATGAAGTGGCGCTGGACTGCGCGCAGGAAGCGGCAGGACAGTTGCGCTATGAAATTGAAGCGGCGTTCAGCCAGGGTCTTCCCAATACACCAATGGCTGGTGCCACCATCCGTGTAATTTCCGGCAACTTCATCACTGCGCGTCCTGTCGGCATCATGGACGGCGTCGACTTCCAGCATTCGGGCCTGGTACGCAAAGTCGACGTAGCGGGTATTACGACCACCCTGAATTTCGGAGCCATGGTGCTGCTTTCGCCCTTCGGGTTCTCCCCCACTGGTGAGGCTTTTAACCTGACTATGGAAGAGGTTGCCACATCTGTCGCTATGGCGCTTCAGGCGGACAAGCTGATTTTCCTGACGGAGATTCCCGGTATACGCATCGAACCAGACAAGCCGGAAGGCGAAGACAACCCGATTGATACCGAACTACCGCTGGCAGCAGCAGAAAAGCTGCTCGCCGGACTGGCGCCCGCCGAACGTCCTACAGACACGGCGTTTTACCTTCAACATTGCGTCAAGGCGTGCAAGGCAGGCGTCGAGCGCAGCCACATTCTGCCTTTTGCAATTGACGGTGCCCTGCTTCTGGAAATCTATGTACACGATGGCATCGGCACCATGGTGATCGACGAGAAGCTTGAAAGCCTGCGTGAAGCCACACCGGACGATGTGGGCGGCATTCTGCAGCTTATTGAGCCCTTTGAAAAAGACGGTACGCTGGTCAAACGTGGGCGCACAGAGATTGAGCGTGACGCCGAGTTGTACTCGGTCATTGAGCATGATGGCGTGATCTTTGCCTGCGCTGCACTGTACCCATATCCTGAAGCTAAAACGGCTGAAATGGCAGCACTCACGGTGTCACCACAAAGTCAGGGTCAGGGAGACGGCGAAAAAATACTCAAACGCGTGGAGCAGCGCGCCCGTGCTGCAGGATTGCAAAGCATATTTGTACTCACCACACGCACAATGCACTGGTTTATCAAGCGGGGATTTGTACAGGTTGACCCGGACTGGTTACCAGAGGCACGCAAGCGCAAATACAACTGGGACCGGAAAAGCCAGGTGTTGGTTAAAAAGCTTGGGTAAGGCCGCTATCCGAATGTTGATTTCACATTTTTCCGGATGACAGAAGTACTCTCACGAAACAAATCGGTGCCGCTCAATTTCAGTTGGCTGCTAATTGCGGTCATCGTCATATTTTTTGCGCATCTTCCGTTTGCCACCTTCCGCAACGAATTCCAGGACGGCTGGATTCACGCCATGCTTTATGAGCAAGGCGCATACGGGGAAGTATTCAAGCGTCTGATGGACAACGGCCGGCCGGTTGCGGGCTGGCTGAATTTGCATGCCATGACGGCGACGGGCTTTGCGCATGGAGCGATATGGCTATCTGTGCTCAGCGCGGTCATCGCCGGCGCAGCTTGGTACGCGACTTTCAACAGGACAGGGGTTATTGCGCCCCAGCTGGCTTTTGTAATGGCCGTAGTGTCGGCCGTTACGCCCGCGAACCAGATCATCCTGTCCACCCCGACAGTCATCTTTGTATCCGCACATGCGTTTTTTGCCCTGGGCATCTGGTTGTTTCTCGAAGCGCACCTGCGAGCCCGTACGTTTTGGGGCTTGCTTGCCTATGGTGCCTCCTGTGCATGTGGTGCGATATCGGCCTTGCTGGGAGAAGCTACGGCACCCATGCTTTTGCTGTATCCACTGGTCACATTGCTGGGTGACGGAACGTTCGCTCGTGATGCCTCGCCCAACTGGCACCGTATCAGCCTCACCCTCGTAAAGCGAAGTGCGCCCGTCGTGCTAGGCGCAGGGGCATTCGCTGTCATGTTCGTGATATTTCAGCCTGTGGGTGCAGAGATGATCAGCGAACGCCGCCTGTCATTTCAGCCTGTTCAATTGGCGCTTTCGCTGGGTACTTTCCTGATCACAGTACTGGTAGCTTACCTGTCCCTGTGGGTTGCTATCGTGTGGATGACGATTGAGAAAACGCGCGTGCCCGGCAAGAAGACTGTTAAGACAAATTACCAGGGGCGTTTTTTCCTGTTTCTTGCATTTAGTACAGCCATCTTGACCTTGTCCCCCTACATTGCCGCATTGCGGCTTGCAAGTCCGGCGGGCTGGGGATTGCGCTATTTGTATTATTTCGGCAGCACACTGGCATGGCTGCTTGCCGCCGTGGCGACCATTAACGACCAGAAATCCCCGATTTCAATTAACAGGCGATGGGCCGTCTGGCTGACCATCTCCGTCGTGGCTGGCCTGCTATTTCGCTGGCCCTTTTTCGCGATCCGAACCGTGCACGAAGACATGGTTGCCCAGGCGGTATCCGACTCTTTTGTTGCGCGCCAGACAAAAGTCCTTGTCGTGGACGACAGGACGGAGGTCATGGCGGCTCCGTTAAGGGATGTTGAGTGGACTGGAATATTGCAAAAAGCGCTGAGGGCACCACAAGCTCTGGCCGCGATTGCGTCGCCGCAGGAGCCGGAGTCAACCTGGACGCGATGGCGTTTCCAGCTTCGCCAACGTATGGGATGGGCACCCCTAATACAGCCAGTCCTGACGCCCGCATATCTTCGCGAGCATGTGCGAGCCTTGCAGGGATATGCGCAGGTAGGCACTTTGGACAGTTCATGCGCCGTGAGCCATATCAACGTTGCTGAACCGTCCTCCGGCTGGTTTTTACCGGCACTCTCCTGGTATTTCCGCTCGACCTGGCAAGCAGAAAAATATCAGGAATGGTTAAGGACACAAGGCACCGAACGTATAACCATTGAAAAAATGCCCTTGCCACTTGATCCTTGCCGCTAAAACCTTTTTTTGCCGTACCGTAACCAGGGCGCCTATTTATTCACATTACAGGCAACCAGGCCGCCGGTAAGTAAAATCGTGCCTGTAGCGAAGCACCTGACGCAGGTACACTCATCAGGGCTACCTTCGCCCGAAGAGCTCTTTGTTCAGACGATGAATACTCCTGGATTTTTCAAGCATGGCCGATAAGTACGGAATCGACAGTCACAAACTGGTTTACCACCCAAAATGGGTCGCCAGCCTGCTGGACGTGGGGGACGATTGGGAGCGGGCCAAGGATGTGTATCCGATCTATGTGGAAATGTCTCCTGTCGGCGCCTGTAATCATCGATGCACATTTTGTGCAGTGGATTACATTGGCTACAAGGCCCGGATGCTGGATGCAGACATCCTCACCGAACGCCTGCAGGAGATGGGCAAGCTAGGCGTCAAGAGTGTGATGTACGCGGGCGAAGGCGAGCCGATGCTACACAAACGTATTGTTGACATTGTCAAAGCAACAAAAGCTGCAGGTATGGACGTATCGTTCACTACAAATGCAACGGTGTTGAACGAGAAATTCATCACTGAAGCTTTGCCCCTGACTTCGTGGATCAAGGTATCCATGAATGCCGGGACCAAGGAAACCTACGCCAAGATACATCAGACCAAAGAGTCTGATTTTGATCGCGTTGTCGGAAATCTCAAGCGCGCAGTTGCGGCAAAACGCGCCAACAACATCAATTGCACCATTGGTGCGCAAACTCTGCTGCTTCCCGAAAACGCCGACGAAATTGAGCAGTTGGCTATCCTTTGCCGTGATGAAATCGGTCTGGACTATCTGGTGGTCAAACCATACTCGCAGCACAAGTTCAGTACAACGCATCTGTACGAAAAGGTCAATTACAAAAACTACATCGGCATGGAAGAGAAATTTGAAGGCTTCTCTACAGACGACTTTCAGCTGGTTTTCCGTAGCAATACGATGAAAAAATATGTGGAGCCCGAGGGCGCACGCTACAGCAAATGCAATGCAACGCCTTTTTCCTGGGCGTACGTGATGGCGGATGGACAGGTATACGGCTGTAGCGCTTACCTGCTGGATGAACGCTTCGCTTACGGCAACATGATGGAAAAATCATTCAATGACGTATGGCAGAGCGACAAGCGGCGTGAAAACTTCCGTTATGTCCGCCATGATCTTGATATTCAGGATTGCCGCAAGAACTGCCGAATGGATGAAGTCAACCGCTATCTGGACAAACTGACGGCTGGCAGCGTCGAACACGTCAACTTCATCTAAACCCACAAAGGGAAATGCCGCATGAGGGCACTGATTACGGGTGGGGCAGGATTTATTGGTAGTCATCTGGCCGAGTTGCTGCTTGATGAGGGGCATGAAGTTGTCGCCATCGACAGCCTTGCCAGCGGCCGCACTGCAAATCTGAAACAGCTCGGTACAAATCCAAAGCTGAGTTTTCATCAGATCGACATTCGTGATGCGGATGCGCTTGGCGCCTGCTTTACGGGTGTTGACTGGGTCTTTCACATGGCGGGACTAGCCGACATCGTTCCCTCCATTGAAGCGCCCGGAGCCTATTTCCAGACCAATGTGCAAGGCACACTCAACGTCCTTGAGTGTGCAAGGACAGCGGGGGTCAAACGCCTGGTTTATGCAGCCTCTTCTTCCAGTT
This sequence comes from Pseudomonadota bacterium, assembly GCA_040388335.1. Taxonomy (GTDB): domain Bacteria; phylum Pseudomonadota; class Gammaproteobacteria; order Burkholderiales; family Burkholderiaceae_C; genus Polaromonas. Next base: position 20,867 of record JAZKCB010000129.1, read on the forward strand.
ATGGCATACCGGACACCTATCCGACCCCCGAGACGTCACCCATACAGCCTCAATACCCTTACGCGCTGACCAAATACATGGGAGAGGAACTGGTCTTGCATTGGGCACAAACATACAAGTTGCCAGCTGTATCACTGCGTCTGTTCAATGTGTACGGACCTCGGTCACGCACGACCGGCGCTTACGGTGCAGTGTTTGGCGTATTTCTGGCGCAGAAAATTCACGGCAAGCCCTTTACCGTGGTCGGTGATGGTCGCCAGACCCGTGACTTTACCTATGTAACAGATGTTGTACGGGCCTTTCTCGCTGCCGCCAATTCAGACATAAGCGCTGTCGCCATGAACGTGGGTAGCGGAAACCACTACAGCGTCAACCGCCTGGTTGAGTTGCTCGGTGGCGACGTGGTTTACATACCCAAGCGCCCTGGCGAGCCTGACTGTACGTTTGGCGATACAGCGCGCATTCGCGCCCTGCTCGATTGGTCACCACAGGTCTCCTTTGAGGAAGGCGTCGCATCGATGCTGAAGCACCTTGACGACTGGCGCGACGCGCCGGTCTGGAGCACCCGTTCCATCCAGCAAGCAACAGCGCCATGGTTTAAATTTTTAGGTAATGAGGCATCCACTTGAATCTAGATCTCGCATCCCGAACGGCTGAGTTCGGCCGTGTCGTCAGCGCATCCACATGGACTGGCAAGCAGGGCGAAAAAGTTGAGTTTGAGGCTGGCGCATCCACCTTCCTCGGCTGGGTAGATTCACTCAAAAAAGCACGTAAACGCATGTACATCGTGGGTAACGGCGGAAGCGCCGCCATTGCGGGTCATGCGGTTACAGATTTCGTGAATATGGCCAAAATTTCGGCCTTCACATTACATGACCCTTCCCTGCTCACCTGCATGACAAATGACTACGGTTATGAAGTTGCTTTTGCACGCATGCTGGCCATGCATGCAGGTGAAGGCGACATGCTGATAGCCATCAGCAGCTCGGGCCAATCGCCGAATATTTGCAACGCTGTGGAAAGTTTCCGCAGCGCTGGTGGAGGCAAGGTGCTCACATTGTCCGGCTTCAAGAACGAAAATCCTCTCAGGCAACTTGGCGACATCAATGTCTGGCTGGACTCTAGCGACTATGGCATTGTGGAGATTGGCCATCAGTTTGTACTGCACAACTTCTCGGACCGGATCGCAGCAGAACTACGGGCTACGGGGCAATGACAATGAGCAGTCCTGGCAAAGTTTGCTCCATTGAGCAGTTGGGCATGGAGTCCGAGCGTCTCAAGGCGCTTGGAAAGCGCGTGGTCCTTTGCCACGGCACATTCGATCTCATGCACACCGGACACATTCGTCACCTCCAGCGCGCACGCCAGGAAGGTGATGTTTTATTTGTCAGCCTGACTGCCGACAAATTCGTCAATAAAGGCCCGGGCCGCCCTGTATTCAGTCAGGACCTCAGGGCGGAAACCCTGGCGGCACTGGCCTGCGTGGACTACGTTGCAGTCAACAGCGACTACACGGCCCTGACACCCATCGAACATGTCAAGCCTCACGTTTACGCCAAAGGAAGCGACTACCAATCCACCTCCGATGACGTGACGGGCAATATCCTTCGGGAGATCAACGCGACACAGGCGCATGGCGGCCGTATTTTTTATACAGACGAAATCACCTTCAGCTCAAGCTCACTGCTGAATGAGCATTTTGGGGTGTTCCCGCCAGAAACAAAACAATATCTGGAGCGCTTTGCCGCTGAAATCAGCGACAAGGATATTTTTCGCCAGCTGGATTCACTGCGCAAACTTCGTGTTCTCGTCGTGGGCGATGCCATCGTCGATCAGTATCACTATGTCTCGCCCCTCGGCCAGACCGGCAAGGGCAACATACTCGCGGTGCGCTATGACTCGGAAGAGCAATTTGCCGGCGGCTCACTGGCGGTTGCCAACCACCTGGCATCTTTCGCCGATAGCGTCACGTTGATGACTGGCCTGGGCAAGCTGGAGACGCACGAAGAGTTCATCCGCTCCAAGCTCAAGTCGAACGTCACCCCGCGGTTTTTCTATATCGACAATGCGCCCACCGTGGTCAAGCGCCGCTTTGTGGACAGCGATCTCGCAAAATTCTTTGAGGTGTACTTTTACCGAGACAGCATGCAGGACAGCCCGCATGACGCGGCAGTTGCTAAAGTACTGCGCGATGAGCTTGCCAACTATGACGTGGTCATCGTGCCCGATTTCGGCAACGGCTTTATTGCCCCTGCGATGGTCAAAGCACTGTGCGAACACGCGCCCTTTCTTGCAGTCAATACCCAGGTTAATAGCGGCAACCGTGGGTTCCACGTGATCAACCGCTACAACCGTGCAAACTTCGTCTCACTCAATGAGCCAGAATTGCGTCTTGCTGCGCACAATAGGCATGATCCCGTCGAAGTCGTCGCAGAACAGGTGGCCAATCGTGTGGGTGCTGATTTCCTGGCTGTCACCCGTGGTTCCAAGGGCGTGATGATCTGGGACCGTCCCAACAAGTTGGTGCACAACATCCCTGCACTGTCTACCAAGGTCGTTGACCGCATTGGTGCAGGTGACGCATTCCTGTCTCTGGCCGGTTTGTGCCTAGGCGGCAAACTGTCTTCCCAGGTGGCTGCTTTTGTCGGCAGCGCGGCTGCAGCGATTGACGTACAAATCGTCTGCAATCGCGAACCTGTGGAGCAACCCATGCTCTACAAGTATGTAACGACTTTGCTGAAGTAACGGGCCAGTCAGGCGCCAGGGCGCTTAGGCTGCGCATCAGCGAACACCCAAAGGCGCTGCGACAGAAAACTGAGCGGTGTCAGTATGGCCAGACCGCAGCCTTTGCCGAACCATGCCGGAAAACCCAGCATGTCGATAAATCCCAGTGCCAGCAAATAGTCCAGCGTGATGTAGCCCACATCATTGATAAGGAAGCGAATCGCCTGGCGGTTTCCATGCGTCTTTTTCTTGAACGTGAACATTTTTTGAAGCGGAAAAATCGTGGCCAGCAGCACGGCGTGAACAACCAGCGTGGATTGCAGGGTATCCAGCCTTGTGAAGTGCCTGAGCAGGCTGAACGCCACCCAGTTAAACACCACGCCGCTGCCACCCACAATCAGATGACGTATCAATTGTTGTGCAGCGTGATCACCATGAAATACGCCTTTGACCAGCTCAAAAATACGATTACTCATACAGTATCAACTCGTGCGGCATCAGCTCGCCCCGTAGTCAACTGCCCCACAAAACGAATCATTTTTGCAGTTGCAAGCAAAAAACGGCTTTCGATACGGTAGCGCCCGCCGGATTCAAAAATTTGCCCCATTTGAAGCAGCCTGACAAGCCTCTGGCTGACCATGGCCTCAACACTGTACGAGGCGGGCTGGTAATCGGCAACAATCTGATCACCCTCCAGCAACTGAAGCAACATGCGGATACGCCGACCGGTTTCGCTGAGGTTAAAAAAATGGAAATAGGCATAGGCGACGCTATTGAACGCCAGCACACCATAAACAATTGCCAGCAATAATTCTCCACTTGGGACTTGCAGACGCAAACCTGAAGTTACTATGGCTGTGCTCAAGGGGATGTTTAGAGCAAGACTCAGAATAGCCGTGGTTTTTTGGGGTGAAGTTTGCGGATTTTTGGCCAGCAAGAAACGGGCTATCAAGGCATGCAGAACAAGAAGCGCCGCGCACGCCAATACAGTGCAAGCCAAAGTTACTGCCCTGATGTCACTCATCATGACCCTTCGCAGCCATACGTCTGTACGTCGCTGAACGTGGATTCAGAGGCAGGCCGGTTGCGCCACTGCTGCGTGTGATGTGTACTTCCTTCACCAGCCTGACGTAGGCCACCATGACTTCACGCAATGATTTCAAGGTCAATGCCTTTGTCTTGCCCGACTGGCGATCACCCAGAAAATGGGGTGTTTCGGCATACAGATAACCGCGACGAATCAGCTTGATCAGCAGCTCGGCCTGGTAAAAGAAACCCTTGGACTCCAGCTCTACTTCCCGCAGGATCGCCGTGTTGTAAATCACGGTCCCGTTGGTGTAGTTCAGGTTGGTACCAAAGCTCACATTGATGATGAAGCGATAGATGGACGAGACGATGCGACGCAGACGCGAACGGATCTCTATGTTGTAGATAAACGGCACGATGATATCCACGTGGCGCGTCATGCTGAAGTAGGTTAGCGCATCATCAGGGTCATTTTCATTGTCCCCCGGGAACATGGTGACATAGTTCATGCAGGAGGCCAGTGCACCGTCGAAAAACGAAGCACCTATGCCTTGGCGCTGCACGTGACGGATGATTCTTACACGTGGGTCACCTGCCGCGATGCGTTCGGCTGCTGCCTGCGTGCCGTCGCTACTGCCATCATTGACGATGATCAATTCCCCCACAATGCCTTTGCGGTCCAGCGCACGCAGCGTCGCTGTCGCCGCAGCGGCGATATTGGCCTCCTCATTCAGGCATGGCATGACCACCGTGATGGTGGGAAATCCCTCTTCGCTATTTTTATTCATGTGTTTCAGCCAAGTCCTCGCTGCAGGCCCAAAGCTTTACGGTAAGCCCTGAAGATCAAAGCCAGCAACCGGCCAGCGGGGAGCAGGTGTAATTTTCCATCGACACCAACACCAACCAGTCTGTCGCTGGACAAATCTTCCACCTTTTTGGTCAATAAATTGCCCGCTTGCAGAGCGGCGACAATGCCCTCTTCGCTTACTCCTGCCTGACCGGCGGCCTCAACGGCAAACAGGATACGAAAGGACGGAATGTCTTCCCGCAAGGCTGGGTAGGTTTGTATGTAGCCGCAGGCAAGCGCAAGGTAGAGGAACCCCGCAAGCAGCAAGTCAAGGCAGTTTACTTGGGCACCGATAACAAGGCCAATGCCGACGATGAACGGAACAAGCAGGTAGACAACCGCAAGCCCGAGCATTTCACGCTTCACGCCAAGAAGCCGCCAAAGCACGACCTGCAAAGCAAGCAAGGCCAAAAAAGCGCCAACTCCTGCGACGAGAACCGACCCCATCAGTACACGGCCCCTGTCGCGTGCTCAGATGAAGTTGATATGTTCAGGCGGGCTCTTGAGATCCCAGAGGAACTTGTTGACGTAATCCTGCCGGCAACCCACCGCGCAATCCTTGTGTACGTCGACAGAGTTCACCACATCGTTATGGACTTCCCAGTACCTGTCACCCATCACGATGTCGAAGAACGACTGGTCATGAATGTCACCGATGTAAAAGCGTTCCTTGTTGAAGAACGGACCACATGGGTAAATCTTGCCATTACCGGAAACCTGCAAAAGAAACGGCGTGCCATGGCACTGGTCGTACTTGCGGAAGCCGTCCTTGTACAGCGGCGTTTCACCGCCAGCCATGATCTTGTCCCACTTGGCCTGAACGACATAGTTTTCGTTGGAGTACGTCTCAGCCTCCTTAAGCACATCAGCAATGCTCAGGTAGTCTTTGTAGTCGATACCGATTTCCTTGTACTCCGAGTCTGAGCACTGCTTGATGACAAAGTAGTCGACCCCCAGTTCAGCGCCCAGCTGGGCTTCCTTGATGACCTGGTCATAACACTCGGGGATCAGGACCATTTGCAGGCCAATGGTGCACTTGTAGCCGTTGTCTTTCTTGATCTTGACCAGCGCACGAATCTTTTCAACAAGCTCGTCGAAATTGCTGGCCTTGGATTGGTGAACACGCTGAAAGCCGTCACGTTCACCAGCAGAAAGGTTAAAACGTATCCAGGTCATGTCACGCAGCATGTCATGTGCGCGGTCCATGTCAAACAACAGGCCGTTGGTCGCCATGGAGGTGTCCACACCCAGCTTGCGCGCCAGCACCGTGGCGTCGTAGACCGCCGGGTTCAAGGTAGGTTCGCCGTCACCGATAAAGCCGATGGAGCGGACACCCAGCTTGCCGCAGTCCTCGATATAACGAAGCAGCGCGTCACGTTCGATCATGGTGCCACGCGTCATGTTCTGGACGACGGCATAGCAGTAAAGACATGCCGTGTTGCAAAACTTGGTCAGACCCATGTCGATATGGATGGGGGCAAACTTTTCGCCCTTCTGCCAGGCAGCAATACGATCCAGATGATGCATCATCTTGTGGCCGTCAAAGCGGAAACGCTCGTGCTTGTTCCGGTAGCTCGGGCCCGTAAACAGATTGGGGATCTGGTCGTCGGTCTTCCATGTCGGATCCACACGCACGACGCCCACCTGGCCGGCTTCCTTGTAGAACTTGATCTCCTGACCCTGCAACTTCTTGAGCTGGGTGCTGTCGATTTGCTGTTCCGCGGTCAAAGCAGGCGCCTCGCGCTGCTCGACCTCCACCGTGCGATCCACGATGGTGTTCGACGTACGCAGCTTGTGACCAGGTTTGTCCGCCAACGCTGCATCACTCGGGATGGACGTCACCACATCGTTACCGAATCGGTTGGTTTCGCGGGTAGGTTTGCTCATGGTCAACTCTCTTCCAGAAAATGTCGGAATTCAAAACGGGCCGGTGAAACTGGCGCTGGGCACATCAAGGTTGCCACTGCGGGAAACAGCAGCTTTCAGGCTTGCCAATTGGTCAGCTTTCAGTGGGGCATCCAGTTGTTTCATCACTGTATCCAACAAATCACCTGGCCCAGGAAAATATCCGCCCGTCATGTGCGTGGATGTGGGTGAAGGATGGTCGGGATAAGTCAGGCAGGCAGGCGCCTTTTTAAGACTGGCAAACTCATGCATGGCCATCAGCGCAACCAGCTCCGACGCCAGTCCACAGGAAGCCCAGCCGGCGTCAACCGCTATGAGATGACCGGTTTTGCGCACAGATTTCGACAGTGTTTCGATATCCAGCGGGCGCGCACTGCGCATATCCACCACCTCGACATCAATGCCGTATTTGGCCATTTCACGCGCGACCTGAAGGGCCTCGACGATGGCGAAAGAAAATCCTGCGATGGTGAGCCTGTTGCCCTCTTGCAACACCCTGGCTTTGCCAAGCGGAACTTTATATTCTTCGGCAGGTACATCATCCACCAGGTGATGGACCCAGCGATGCTCGATAAAGATCACGGGGTTGTTGTCATCCAGCGCCGAAATCAGCATCCCTTTGGCGTCGTAAGGGTTGCTGGGCATCGCCACCTTCAGGCCCGGAATGTGCGCAAACAGCGACTGCAGGCCCTGGGAATGTTGAGGCCCCTGCCCCCAGCCGCGGCCAATAATCATGCGCACGACCAGCGGAACAGTCGATTGCCCGTTGAACATGTAATGCCACTTGGCTGCATTGTTGATCAGTTGATCCATTGCCAGCATGGCGAAGTCGATGCGCTGATGAATCATCAGAGGCCGCATGCCGGCCAAAGCCGCGCCAATGCAGACACCCGTCAGGCCGTTTTCGGACAGCGGCATGTCAAACACACGATCAGCGCCATGCGTTTCACGCAGGTTGGCGGTCGTACCAAAAATCGCCTTAGGGTCAGGCACACCTTCACCGATGACGATGACACGCTTGTCGCGCGACATGACCTGATCGGTCGCCTGGTGCAGCGCCTGCGCGTAGCTGATCTTCTGGACCAGGGGATCACGCTGCATAGACGTGGCTCCTGGAATCTTCGTAAGTCGGTGCGGGACTGGCCATTGCAAATTCAAATGCGGCATCGATCTCTTTTTCGATGCGTGAAGCCATGGCTTCGTGCTGCTGCTCCGACACCCCATCGAGCGCCTGCCGCATCCGGGTGACGGGGCAACCAGCCATGCCAGCATCAATGGTTTCGAGATCGCGATACGCCAACTGGTCATCAAAGTTGGGCCCGCAATGTTCGCGCCAGCGATAGACAGAAAACTGCAAAAATTGCGGCCCCTCGCCATTACGCGCCCTTGCAACAGCAGCCTCGGTAGCCGCGTGTACAGCCACAGCATCGTTGCCATCGCCATGATGGGTCGTCCAGCCATGCGCGGCGGCAATCGCGTGAATGGGCCTGTCAGGCTGCCGTTCGCTCAGGTGCGTGTAGACCGAAAACTCATTGTTCTCGCAGATAAACACCACGGGCAGCTTGTGCAGGGCTGCAAAGTTCAGCGACTCGTGCAGCACACCCTCTTCGAAGCAGCCATCACCGAAAAACGCGACCGACACGAGCGGCTGCTTTTGCAGGCGGTGCGACCAGCCCACACCCACAGCCAGCGGTACCGTGCCGCCCACAATGGGTGTGGAGCCGAGAAAGCCGACGGATTTGTCGATCAGGTGCATGGAGCCGCCTCTGCCGCCGCAGCAGCCATCGCTTTTGCCATAAAACTCGGCAATCATGCGGCCCATGTCACCACCCTTGGCGAGGTAATGGCCATGGGCGCGGTGATTGCTGAAAACGGTGTCATTTGGGCCCAGCGCCGCGCATACTCCGGCTGCAATGGCTTCCTGGCCTATGCAGAGGTGGGTGGGGCAGCGCATCTGCTGGTCGGCATAGCGTTCTGCAATTCGTTCCTCCGTCCTCCGGATGCGCAACATGGCCTCGTAAAGGCGCAAGGACAGGTCCGGGGTGGCGGTCATGGAATGAGGCAACTTCGTAGTCGAGCCGGGGCCGGCCCTGTTGTTGTATATGGCTGAAAATTTTACCAGCGGGTGCCTCATGGCCTTTGCCTGCAAGGGAATTAAGCGGGCGATTTGCGAATTAGTACCCGAAAGCCCACAGACCAGCAGCATCAGAGGGGCAAAACACGCTTCACATCAGGGGCCTCAAGCCAGGTACAGAACTCATCGGCAAGTTGCCGGCTGGCGTCTGCGGCAGTCTGCCAGGCCTGTACCCGCGCCTGCAGGTCCGTGCCGTATCGCCCGAAATCGGTACGGTCGGGGAGCTTGTGGTTCGGAAGCGCCTCTACCCACTCCGGGTTTGGAGCGAGCAAGACCATGTTGTCGAGGAAATGGGTCGCCTTGTGCCGCCATTTCAAGCTCTTGTCCAGCCAGCCCGGTACGACGGCCTTCTGAAAGTGTGGATACAGGACAAGACCGGCATTGCCCTGGTCAGAGGCAGCGCCAGATGCAAGGCAGGTAGCGTAGTTGAGATGCAGGTGGTAATCGGTGATGCCACCATCCCAGTAAGCCCCAGGGGGTGCCCCGGGAATGTTGTGCACCGAGCGCAGGACAAAGGGGATGGAGCAACTCGCCTGAAGTGCCGGGTTGAAGTTGGCCTCGTCCAGCAGCACCTGGCGCGTACGGTAGTCCCCAGTCAAAAACGGCAGCGGCGTTTCGGGCGTTGAAAACACCACGCGCTCAAGCCAGGCACCCATCGCCTTGCGGTGCACGCCATTGGCTAGGAAGGCGCCAAGGTAACCGAGCGGCGTAGCCACCCTGTGTTCACGCCCCAGCATATGCCGGCCGCGCGACGTCACGATGTGCAGCCGGAATCGTGGGTGCGACAACACTTCGTTCACCCTGCCGCCGTAAAAGCTCTTCAGGCTTTCCCCAAACTGCTCGCTGACAAAGTCTGCCGTTGGCCGTTTCTGGCCGGGTTGCAATTCGTAATGCTGGTGGATGTAGTCGTGCTCAAGCCGCTGGAATGCAGCCACCGGGTCATTCAGGCAGGCCGTCGCCATGCGCCAGGCGCCAATCGACGCACCCACCAGATGCACCGGGTGGCTGGTTTGCGCCAGCCAGTGCCCGAAGATAAAACGGTCCAGCGGCCCGAGGATCAGTCCCTTGGGACCACCCGCAGCGCCTGGCACAACACCCACGTGCGCAGGCAACAACCCATTCTTTTCAATATGCGCACGTGCTTTGGGACCGGCGTAGATGCGAAGCGCTTTCATGTTTTATCGACCGACTGGACAGGTTTTTTAAAGCTTTCACCACGCCATGCAGCCAGCAAGGACTTGCTCCAGTGCCGCACGGGCTGCTCAAACAGGCGTTCGCTGATCAGCGCCAGCACAAAAGATGCCAGCAGTATGGCAATGACCAGCAACAGGCGGCCACCCGATGAACCGGTTTTAAGGCCATCCAGGCCAAGTGCAGGCGCCACATAGAAATAAAGCACAGGGTGAATCAGGTACACACCGTAAGTGGCGTCACCGAGATGATGTGTGATGCTTCTGGAGTGCCCGGCCAGGCGAAGCATGGACGCCACAGCCACCATCGCCAGGCATAGGGGGGCCAGCATCCATCCCCGCCAGCCGGTCAGCTCTGCTGTTCCCTGGACGGGGTTAACCGCCAGCATCAGCGCAAAACCCGCCAGCAAAATCAACAGCCCGTGGGCTGAGGGCAGAACCTGACGAATAATTCCGCTGCGCGCCAGATGCCCCAGAATGCAGCCACCCACAAAGTAGGCCGCAAATGAGGGCGCGTTGTGATACACGAGATATTGCTCGGAAACAGGCATGTCTGCAGCACCCAGAGTGCGCGAAATCCACCACACCTGCAGCATCACACATGGCAAGAAAAACACCAGCATGGATCGCCATGACTTCAGTGCCCACAACACCAGCGGAAACAGCAGGTAAAACACGGCCTCCACGCCCAGTGACCAGCCGCCCGTCAGCAGCGCAAAACCCGAAGGGTTGTACAGGCCCATCAGCATGCTGACGTTGAGGAACATCACCTGAAGCAGGCGGCCAGTTGGCCCGTACCAGATACCCATGGCAGGCAACACGGCCAGCATCAGCAACACATAAAGCGGCGCGAGACGCCAGAAGCGCACAAACAGGAACTCGCCATAACGAAAGCCGCCCGACTCAAACCGGCCGGCGTAGGTGTAGGTGTAGGCCATGCTGGCGCCCGAAAGCACAAAAAAGAGGTAAACGCCATAACTGCCAAAGACGTGCAGCTTTGCGAGGTCCGTCCAGTAAAGCAGGTGGTAGGTGGCGACCAGCAGTGCGCAAATGCCCCGCAGAAGGTCCCAGCCAAAGACGCGCTCTTGCATCGCCATATCTTTGGCCTGAATGGCACCCGCCAGATTGCCGCGGGTGCCCTGCCCGTTCATTTGCGCAGGTTCTGAAGCTTGGCGAATGCCGATGCCATGGCGCTGTCGGCTGGCTGCTGCGATGAATGACCGCGATTGTTCTGCCCCTGACGCGCCCCCTCAAACCTGTTCTCCCTGTGTCCCTGGGGTCCATCGCGCCTCGACGGTGCCTCGCCGAGCTTCATGGTCAGGCCAATGCGCTTGCGTGCCACATCGACCTCGGTCACGCGCACCTTGACGATGTCGCCGGTCTTGACGACTTCGCGTGCGTCGGTCGTGAACTTGTGGCTCAGCTGGCTCACATGCACCAGTCCGTCCTGGTGAACACCGATGTCGATGAAGGCGCCAAAAGCTGCAACGTTGCTCACGGTGCCCTCCAGTTCCATCCCTTCTTTCAGGTCCTTGATGTCTTCGACGCCATCGTTGAAGCGCGCGACCTTGAAGTCAGGACGAGGATCGCGGCCCGGCTTTTCAAGCTCGGTCAGGATGTCCCTGACCGTGATCACGCCGAACTTTTCATTCGCAAAAAGCTCGGGCTTCAGGGTCTTGAGCATGTCTGAACGGCCCATCAGCTCCGCCACCGGTTTGCCGGTTGTGGCCATGATCTGCTCCACCACCGGATAGGTTTCCGGGTGAACGCCCGTCATGTCCAGCGGATTGGTGCCCCCACGCAAGCGCAAAAAGCCTGCGCTTTGCTCAAAAGTCTTGGCACCCAGACCGGTCACCTTCAGCAGATCAGCACGCGACGCAAAGGCGCCGTTGGCATCGCGCCAGCGCACTACCGACTTGGCCACCGTCTGGCTCAGGCCCGACACGCGCGCCAGCAGCGGCACGCTGGCCGTGTTCAGGTCAACACCCACGCTGTTCACGCAATCCTCGACAACGGTGTCCAGACTGCGGGCCAGGTCGCTCTGGTTCACATCGTGCTGGTACTGGCCCACGCCGATGGACTTCGGGTCAATCTTGACCAGCTCGGCCAGCGGGTCCTGCAGGCGGCGGGCAATGCTGGCGGCGCCACGCAGGCTGACGTCCACATCGGGCATTTCCTGCGATGCGAATTCGCTGGCTGAATAAACCGATGCACCCGCTTCGCTGACCACAACGCGCTGCATGCCCTCGATTTTCTTCATCAGGTCGGCAGCCAGCTTGTCCGTCTCACGGCTGGCCGTGCCGTTGCCGATGGCAATCAGGTTGACGCCATGCTTTTCACAGAGCTTGCCCAGCGTGTGCAGCGAGCCATCCCAATCGCGGCGCGGCTCATGCGGGTAGACCGTGGCGGTCTCGACCAGCTTGCCAGTGCTGTCCACAACAGCCACCTTGACGCCCGTACGAATGCCGGGGTCCAGGCCCATCACAACGCGCGGCCCGGCAGGTGCTGCCAGCAGCAAATCACGCAGGTTGTCGGCAAAGACCTTGATGGCGACCTTCTCGGCCTCTTCGCGCAGGCGGGTGAACAGGTCACGCTCCAGCGACAGGCTGAGCTTGACGCGCCATGTCCAGGCGACGGATTTCCGGATCAGGTCGTCAGACGGCCTGGCTTTATGGCTCCAGCCAAGATGCAGCGCGATCTTGCCCTCTGCAATGCTCGGTTGGCCGGGTTCTGGGGGTTCGGGCAGGATCAGTTTTGCATCCAGTATCTCAAGCGTGCGACCCCGAAAGACGGCCAGTGCGCGGTGCGATGGCACGCGGCCAATAGGCTCGTCGTAGTCAAAGTAATCGCGAAATTTGGCGTTGTCTGCGTTGTTCTCATCCTTGCCGGCAACCAGTTTGGACGACAGCAAACCGTCGCTCCACAGCCAGTTGCGCAGCGACTGGACGAGCGAGGCATCTTCGGCCCAGCGCTCACTCAGGATGTCGCGCACGCCGTCCAGCACAGCCTGCACCGTCGTGAAGTCATCGCCGGACTCGTTCTTCTCAAGCTTGACGAAGGCAGCTGCTTCATCAGCCGGCACCAGGGAAGGATCGGCAAACAGTTTGTCGGCCAGGGGTTCAATGCCGGCTTCACGTGCGATCTGGCCCTTGGTACGACGCTTGGGTTTGTACGGCAGGTAGAGATCTTCGAGGTCCTGTTTGGTCGCTGCAAACTCGATCGCAGCGCGCAGTTCAGGTGTCAATTTGCCTTGCTCTTCAATGCTTTTGAGGACGGCTTCGCGGCGTTCTTCAAGTTCGCGCAGGTAACCCAGGCGGTATTCCAGTTCACGCAACTGGATGTCGTCAAGGCCGCCTGTGGCCTCCTTGCGATAGCGGGCGATAAACGGGACGGTGGCGCCGCCGTCGAGCAACTCAACGGCTGTCCTGACCTGGTCTTCCCTGACCTTGATTTCTGCCGCGATCTGACGAATGATTTTTTGCATGCTCTCTTCTGAAATTGGGGGGTGTCTGATGCAACCTGACGTTGCGCGGGGGCATTGTCCCACAGGCAAATCGGGGCTCCCCGATGACACTCGGGACTGTACAAAAACCGTTTACAAGGAGTCCAGAAAATGCGCGCAAGAACCATCATCCTGATCGTCGCCATCGCTTTGGTGGCAGGCTTTGCAGCCCTCAACGTCGATGAATTCACCCGATCCAGCGTGCTCAGCCTTGGATTTACGACCGTCAGGGTCCCGCTCGGCATGGTGATGCTTCTCCTCCTGGTGATTGCAACCGTGGCCTTTCTCGCCAGCACGGTGTACATGCAAAGCGTCAACCTGATTGAAACCCGCAAATATGCCCGCGAGCTGGCTGTGCAACGGGAGCTGGCCGACAAGGCCGAGGCCTCACGTTTTACGGAACTGCGCAACTTTATTGAAGCCCAGTCCAACGCCGCGCTGCACCGTGAAGCCGCTAACAATACCGTGCTGGCAGAGCGCCTGGCGCAAACCCAGGCCGCCCTGATCAACCGGGTCGAACAATCGGATAACGCCACCGCCGCTTACATGGGCCAGCTTGAAGATCGACTGCAACGCGCCGACGGCAGCCTGCACGCTCACTGAGCCAGCTGGCAGCGTCTGGCCACTCATCAAGGCCTGTAAGAAATCTCCTGGAGCTGCGACCAACCCGCATCCAGGAGGTTTTTTATGTCCACCTTTCCATCATCTTTATCCCGTATCACTGCCGCCATCACCCTGCTGGCGGCCACCACCAGCGCATTTGCCCAAGGGCAGTGCAGCGTGACGTCCGGCCCCACAACCACACCGGTCGTTGAGCTGTACACCTCGGAAGGCTGCAGTTCTTGTCCGCCGGCAGACAAATGGGCTTCGACGCTTAAAGACAAGGGCGTGGTGGTTCAGGCCTTTCACGTCGGTTACTGGGACTACATTGGCTGGGTAGACCGCTTTGCCGCACCGGCCTACACCAACCGCCAGCGTGAAGTCGCCATGAAGAACAATCTGCGCAGCATTTACACGCCGCAAGCGGTGCTCAACGGCAAGGACTGGCCCAACTGGGGCAGCCAGCCTTCTGCCAAAGAGCCCGCACGTGCCAGCATCGCATTGAAACAATTGGGCACCGACCAGTTTGAAGCCAGCGTCACGCCGGTCAGCGCACTGGCGCTGTCGCCTTCATGGTCCGCTTACTGGACTGTCACCGAGCACGGCCACAACTCGAAAGTGCAGGCCGGCGAGAACAAGGGTGAATTCCTCAAGCATGACTTTGTGGTGCGCCAGTACACACAGGCTGGCGACTACAAAACCGGCGATGCCACACCGCAAAAACTGGCTTTCCGCAGCATCGCGGCCACGCCAGGCCACCAGCGGCAGGTCAATCTGGTGGTGTTTGACACCCCATCAGGCAAAACGCTTCAGGCGGTCAGCCTGCAATGCGCGAGCTAGGTCGCCAAACCGGCTGGCGCACTTTGTTTCAGTGCCAGACGCAGGACGTCCAGAAAACTCTGACAGGCCGACGACAGGGACCGGCCCTTTTTTGTGACCACAAAAATGTCGCGCGACACCTTGGGCATGCCCAGTCGCCTGACCAGCAATTCCTTTGTGTAGGCGTACTGTGAAAACATGGCGTAGGCCGAAGGCATGATGGACGGCGCCATGCCGCTGGCCGTCATCCAGAGGCCGGTAGACAGAAAAGAAATTTCATTGACCACCTGCAGCGTGACGCCCGCATTGGCTGCCGCCACATCGACTAGCTGGCGCACCCCGTAACCGGGGCGACCAGCGATGACGCGGTGGCCTTCCAGGTCACGCCAGCGCAGATTCTTGATACCGGCCAGCGGGTGGCTGGGCAGGCACACCAGGCACAGCTGGTCGCGCATCAGCGTTTGCAGTTCCAGCTCACCGCCGGCCCGCTCCGGGGTGCCGATGCCAAAGTCCACGTGATCACCCAGCACGCGTGCCGAGAACTGCTCGGGTGCGCAGTCATCCACCACCACCTGCACCTCCGGATGCAAGGCCGTGAAACGGCGAATCGCCTCCGGCAACAGGATGCTGGCCAGCGTGGGCGTGATGGCAAAACACACACGGCCGCGGCGTAGCACCGTCAGGTCACCAAAAGCCGCCCCCAGCGAGTCCACATCGCGCAGGATGCGCTCTGCCACCACGGCGGCGTCATGGGCCGCCTGGGTTGGCTGCAGCGACCGCGTTGTGCGGTCAAACAACCTGGCCTGCAGGCCTTCTTCAAGCTGGCGTATCAGCACGCTGATGGCGGACTGCGTCACAAACAGCTGCACCGCCGCCGCGCCCAGCTTGCGCAGGCGATACACAGCCAGAAAAGCCCGCAACTGCTTGATCGTGGGAGAGAAAGCGTTATTCATGAATAAAAATTATAAATACTCCAAAATTTTTCGATTTACAAACGAATGTCGATACCCTCCAATCGAGCCAAAGCCAGACAGGCTGGCCCCATCAAAAGAGCAGGAGACAACACCATGAGCATCCCCACACCGGCACCACGTTCCTACAAACGCATCGCCACCGAAGAGGGCTGGGCCACGCCAGAAATGATGCAGATGTACGTGAAGATTCTGGAGACCAAATCCATCAACGACCCGGGCTTCTACAGCCTCTGGGGGTTTTTTGGCCAGAGCCAGGCCCCACGTGCCCGCGACCTGTTTGACCGCATCCAGAACATGGGCGAGCGCCGCCTCTCGGACATGGACGCCGCCGGCATTGACATGCAATTGCTGCTGCTCACGTCACCCGGTGTGCAGGTGTTTGACGCTCCCACGGCCACTGCACTGGCGACTTCAACCAACGACCAGCTGGCCGCGACCATCCGCCAGCACCCGACGCGTTTTGCCGGCCTGGCAGCTGTGGCGCCGCAGGCCCCCCAGGCAGCGGCCAAAGAGCTCGAACGCGCCGTGCAGAAACTCGGGCTGAAAGGCGTCGTCATCAATTCGCACACCCAGGGCGAATACATGGACGACGAGAAGTTCTGGGATATTTTTGCCGCCGCTGAAGCCCTGGACGTGCCCGTCTACATCCACCCGAACACGCCTTCGCCGCAGATGATCGAGCCGTTTTTGTCGCGTTGCCTGGACGCCGCCATCTACGGTTTTGCCGCTGAAACCGGCCTGCACGCGCTGCGGCTGATCTTGAGCGGCGTGTTTGACCGCTTCCCAAGGCTGCGCATTGTGCTGGGCCATCTGGGCGAAGGCCTGCCCTACTGGCTGTACCGCATCGACTTCATGCACGCCGGCATCGTGCGCGCCAACCGCAGCGAGGGTGTCAAGCCGCTCCTGAAAAAGCCGAGCGACTACCTGCGCGAGAATTTTTATTACACCAACAGTGGCATGGCCTGGGAGCCGCCCATCAGCTACGTGCAAAAGCTCATGGGCCACGACCGCGTGCTTTATGCGATGGACTACCCTTACCAGTACGTGGCCGAAGAGGTCACCGCCATGGACAACCTGCCCCTGAGCGACGAACATAAAAAGATGTTTTTCCAGACCAACGCTGAAGCGCTGTTCAAGCTGTAAAGGCTGAAACACCATGAACGCACCCCGCACCCTTCGACGCGCCATCACCCTGCTCGGCCTGGCCTGCATCGCCAGCCTTGCGCAGGCGCAAACCACGATGCCGTGGCCAACCAGACCCATTCGCCTGGTGGTGACCTTCCCCGCCGGCGGCAGCAGCGACGCCGCAGCGCGTATCGTGGCACCCAAACTGGCAGAACGACTGGGCCAGCCCGTGGTGATTGACAACCGCCCCGGCGCCGGCGGCGGCCTGGGTCTGGACCTCGTTGCCAAATCGCCTGCCGACGGCTACACCATCGTCCTCGCATCGGCGGGCGGCCTCACCGCCAACCCGACGCTTTACCCCAACCTGGCCTACAACCCGGCGCGAGACTTTGCCCCCATCACGTTGTTCGGCACCAGCCCGTTTGTGCTGGTCGCGAATCCATCACTCCCTGTCAGTAACGCCAAAGAACTGGTGGCACTGGCCAAGGCCCAGGTCGGCAAGCTCAGCTACGCATCAGGCGGCAGCGGCACCGCCATGCATTTGTCCGGCGAGTTGCTCAAGTCCATGACGGGCAGCTACATCCTGCACGTGCCTTACCGCGGCAGTGCGCCCGCAGTGCTGGCCGTCATGTCGGGTGAGACATCGCTGGCGATTGCAGACATTGCCTCCATCCAGCCGCAGCTCAAGTCGGGCCGCCTCAAGGTCATCGGCGTCATGGGCAAGGAACGCTCAAGCCTGGCGCCGGACATGCCCACGCTGGCCGAAAGCGGCGTGCCGGGCTATGACGCCTCAGGCTGGTTCGCTATCCTCGCCCCTGCAGGCACACCGCCCGCCATCGTGACAAGGCTGAACACCGAGATCACCGCCGTACTGCGCCTGCCTGAAACCCGTGAGCGCTTTGCCGCCGCCGCGCTGGAGCCCCTCACCAGCACACCCGAGCAACTCGGCCAGCTCATGAAAACCGAAACCGTCAAGTGGGCAACAGTCATCAGGCAGTCAGGCGCGAAGGTCGATTAGGTCCGCTAACCGCGGACGGCTTAAGGCTGGCCTAATCGCAAGACAGCCCTGGCTGGCTAAACTGCCATGATGACGCCTCCCGGCGGCATTCAAGGCGCTGTTGAAGCCACTCAAAAACATACTTCGCTGGCTGCTGCTGGCACCTATTCTTTTCATACTGCTGTTTGAGGAATGGGGCTGGGAGCCACTGGCGCGCTGCTTTGCTGCGCTGGGCCGGCACCCGGGCTGGGGCGCTGCCGAGCGCTGGATACGCGCCTTGCCGCCCTGGGCGGCGCTGCTGGCGTTTGGCGTGCCGGTGCTGGCACTCTTGCCCATCAAGCTGTTCGCACTCTATCTTTTTGCTGAAGGCCATATCGCGAGCGGCTGCACCCTGGTGCTTGTGGCCAAGCTGGGCGGAACAGCAATCGCCGCCCGGCTTTTTCAGCTGACCGAGCCTGCGCTGCTGCAAATCAGGTGGTTTGCGCGTCTCTACCTGCCATGGAAGGCCTGGAAAGACCTCAAGCTGTCGCAGCTACGGCGTTCTGCCCCGTGGCAAAGGTTGCAAGAGATCAGGAACCGTGTAAAGCTGTGGGGGCGGCGCACCTGGCGTGCGTTCAAAACTTCCTTTATGTAGCCCATCGGCCTTTGCCTCATTCATGTTTGACCTTTTCGCAGCACCTCTGTACATCCGCCTCTCCCCGTTCAAACTCTCGGTGCGCAACGTCAAAACCGGCTTGTCCATTTCGGAAATCCCTGAAATCGCCCTCAGCCGCGGGCCGAACCCCCGAGTTCTGGACATGGGTGAAAAGGCTGCCCTGCACAAGTCTTCCAAAACAGCCATCGTCATCAACCCGTTTGCCCACCCCCGTTCGATGGTGTCCGACTTCACCGCCGGCGAGCAGGTGCTCAAGGCGTTTATCCGCAAGCTCAACAAACGCAGCCGTTTCAGGCTCGCCAACCGTGTGGTGCTTCACCTGGCCGGTGAGCCTGCCGGAGGTTTCACGCGGGTTGAAATCCGTGCATTTCGGGAAATGGCCCTTGGCACAGGCGCGTCCAGCGTGATCGTATGGCAAGGCCCTGAGCTGACGAACGAGCAAATCCTGACCCGGCGCTACCCGACCACCGGGCAGATCCTGGAATGATGCCGGGAATAATGTCGGTCAAGGGGTCGGGTGACCTGCGCTCGCTGACCCGGCAATTCCCGCGCGCTGGCAGGCTGGAGGCGATTTACCTGCGCCCTGCCCGGAGGGCGCCCGTCATTTCTGCTGACTCGGCAGCGGCGCTGGCCGGTCTGGGTTTGCAGGGCGACAGAACAGCCGCCAGTGGCACAGCCAGTGCGTCGCGTGGCGGCGGCAAACGCCAGGTCACGTTGATCCAGGCAGAGCACCTGCCGGTGATTGCCGCACTCGCCGGGCGTGGCCGGATCGATGCGGCCAGCCTGCGCCGCAACCTGCTGGTGTCGGGTATCAACCTGCTGGCCGCCAAAAGCCTGTTTCGCGACCAGCCGCTGGTGCTGCGGATCGGCGATGTGACGCTGGAGGTCACCGGCCCCTGCGAGCCCTGCTCCCGCATGGAAGAACTCCTTGGCCCCGGCGGCTACAACGCCATGCGCGGTCACGGCGGGCTGACGGCACGGGTGCTGACGGGCGGTTTGCTGGCGGTGGGCAGCGCCGTGAGCTGCGACGTGCCCGAAGCCGATGCCCGCCAGATGCTATTAAATATGTAGCTGCTCACGCCCGTATCTATTGGACTGGATGCCAATTTGACAGATAAAAAGAGCCCTTTTTGGGCTTTTTCAGCACGATTTGCCAGCGAGGTCACTGATCAGGCACGAAATTTAACGTACACGTTAAATTTTTGCCGTATACGTTAAATTTTGGAATTAAACCTTTCCAGGCACGGTCAAACAAGTCCTGCGAACGGCCGCTGAAAACTTTCCTTCATACTTGCAGCTGACCTGTAACCAGACTTTCCAGCTGCCAGCAGGCTGCCAACAACCGACAACATCCAACAGATTCATGCCAAAAACCTCGCTCGACAAAGCCCAGATCAAATTCCTGCTGCTTGAAGGCATTCACCCCTCCGCCGTCAAGGTGCTCAAGGCGGCGGGCTATACCCACATCGAGGCGCTGGCCGGCGCGCTTGAAGGTGATGAACTCAAAGCCAAAATCGCTGACGCGCACTTTGTCGGCATCCGCTCCCGCACCCAGCTGACGGCCGATGTGTTTGCACATGCATCCAAACTTGTCGCCGTCGGCTGCTTTTGCATAGGCACCAACCAGGTCGACCTGAACGCCGCCCGCGAACGTGGCATCGCCGTCTTCAACGCGCCGTTCTCCAACACCCGCTCGGTCGCCGAACTGGTGCTGGCCGAGGCGATTTTGCTGCTGCGCGGCGTGCCCGAGAAAAGCGCTGTCGCGCATCGCGGCGGCTGGCTCAAGACGGCAGACAACGCCTTCGAGATTCGCGGCAAGACGCTGGGTATCGTCGGTTACGGCTCCATCGGCACGCAGCTCTCGGTGCTGGCCGAGGCGCTGGGCATGCATGTGGTGTTTTTTGACGTGGTGACCAAGCTGGCGCTGGGCAATGCGCGGCAGATCCCGGTGCTCAATGATTTGCTGGCACAGGCGGATATCGTCAGCCTGCACGTGCCGGAAACCCAGGCCACGCAGTGGATGATCGGCAAGGAGCAGATCGCGGCGATGAAAGCTGGTGCCGTCTTCATCAACGCATCACGCGGCACGGTTGTCGAGATCGAGCCGCTCGCCGAAGCCCTTCGCGCCAAAAAGCTGCTGGGCGCGGCGATTGATGTCTTCCCGGTCGAGCCCAAAAGCAACAAGGACACCTTCGAGTCGCCGTTGCGCGGGCTGGACAACGTCATCCTCACGCCGCACGTGGGCGGCTCCACCGTCGAGGCGCAGGAGAACATCGGCATCGAGGTCGCCGAGAAGCTGGTGAAGTACAGCGACAACGGCACCTCGACCTCATCGGTCAACTTCCCCGAAGTCGCCCTGCCCGCCCACCCCGGCAAGCACCGCCTGCTGCACATCCACAAAAACGTGCCCGGCGTGATGTCCGAAATCAACAAGGTGTTTGCCGCCAACAACATCAACATCGCCTCGCAGTACCTTCAGACCAATGAAGCCGTGGGTTATGTGGTGATTGATATCGACGCCACAAACTCTGACATCGCCCTGTCGAAACTGCACGACGTGCCGGGTACGATTCGCAGCCGGGTGTTGTTCTGAAATTATGAACGCCAGGCTGCTATTTGCAGCCTATGTGCGGTGGCATACAGACACAAGCCCCTGAACAGGCTAGTATGCGAGGCAGTCTTTACGTGATTGCGACTTTCAGAAATGCTTAATGCCCATCACAGAGACCAAGCCAGGCGCACCAGACGAGGCCGCCCGAGCCGACGGCATTGAGTTCAGGCGCCAGGAAGCCCTGCTCAAGACAGGCGCCCTTCAAACGGCGATTCTCACCAGCGAAAACTTCTCCATCATCGCCACCGACGAAAAGGGCATCATCCAGCTCTTCAACGTCGGTGCCGAGCGCATGCTGGGTTACATGGCGGCCGAAGTCGTCAACAAGATCAACCCCAGCGACATCCATGACCCCGAGGAAGTGATGGCCAGGGCCCACGCGCTGAGCCTGGAGCTGGGCACCACCATCACACCTGGCTTTGAAGCACTGGCCTTCAAGGCATCGCGCGGCATTGAAGACATTTACGAGTTGACCTATATCCGCAAGGACGGTAGCCGCTTCCCCTGCATCATCTCGATTACCGCCCTGCGCGATGACTTCGGCACCATCATCGGCTACCTGCTGATAGGCACCGACAACTCGGTACGCAAGCAGGTGGAATTCGCACTGAAAGACGCCATCGCGGTGGCCGAAAAAGCCAATCTCGCCAAGTCGGATTTTTTGTCCAGCATGAGCCATGAGCTGCGCACGCCGCTCAGCGCCATCCTTGGTTTTGCCCAGCTCATCGAATCCGGCACGCCGCAACCCACGCCTTCGCAAAAACGCAGCGTTGACCAGATCCTGCAAGCCGGCTGGTATTTGCTGGACCTGATCAATGAAATCCTGGACCTGGCACTGATCGAGTCTGGAAAGCTCTCGCTGTCGCTCGAACCTGTATCGCTGGCCGAAGTCATGCACGAGTGTGAAACCATGATCGAGTCGCAGGCTGACAAGCGTGGCATCAGCGTCAGCTTTCCAAAATTCAGCCAGCCGGTTTTCGTCAAGGCAGACCGCACGCGGCTCAAGCAGGTTCTGATCAACCTGCTGTCCAACGCCATCAAGTACAACACCGAGCGCGGCTCGGTGGT
>JAZKCB010000130.1:0-2589 GCA_040388335.1 Pseudomonadota bacterium
CAAGGCAGTGGCTAAGATACCGGGCAGTTACCCGAATTCATTGCCACTTCCAACCAGCACGGAGTTTCTTCATGTCAGACCTCAAAGCCGCCTTCGACAAGGCCATGGCCGATTCCAAGAACCTCAGCGAGCGGCCCGACAATGCCACGCTGCTGAAGATCTACGCGCTCTACAAGCAGGGCAGCAGCGGTGACAACGCCGACAAGAAGCCCGGCTTCAGCGACATGGTGGCACGCGCCAAGTGGGATGCCTGGAACAAGCTCAAGGGCACCTCGCAGGAAGATGCGATGCAGCAGTATGTGGATCTGATTGAGTCGCTGAGCTGAATTGATCCTGGGCGGTCGTCGGGTTAGCTCGTTAGCCCACACCGCCAGTCGCCGATAACTCTTCCGGGAGTTTGCCTGCCGCTCATGGCGACTGGCGCTTCGGTGACGCAGATTCCATGTCGGCACGGGACACATACGATCCCACCGCAGATGCCGGATAGGCGACTGCAGGCGCTTCCCCAAAAGGCCAATCTATCGGTCAGCTTCTTGCGCTTGTGGGGAGTCCATCTACGGATTAGGCGTCATCGCTGACCACCGAGATTGAGCATGACGACGCCGCCAACGACGCAAACAAGACCCAGCGCCTTGATGTAACCCATCTGCTCCCCGTAGAACGCGATGCCGACAAGTGCGGTTGCTGCAGTACCGCTTGCGGCCCAGACTGCATAGGTGATTCCCATCTCGAGCTGGCGCATGGCAACTGCCATGAGCCAGATGGCAAGCGCGTAACACGCTGCTGCTGCTCCAGAAGGGAAGAGTTTGGAAAAGCCATCCGAGTGCTTGAGCGCAACTGTTCCGACGACTTCTGCGATGACGCTGACAGCGATGAGCAGCCAGGCTGACAGGCTTGATTTCATTTGGTGCCTCTGCCGAACTTGCTCGTTTGTCACTTGTACCGAGTGACACGAGCAGTGCGGTTGAGCGGTACCTGTAGAAAGCCGACAGTTTATCAAGGTGGCGAATTGGTTACCACTTACGCCAGACACAGGCGCCGGCGTATGGCCCTTAACGTCAAAGCTGCCCGGCACGCGGCACGCGCCCCAGTATTCTGCTGTCGCGTGTCCGCGCCGAGCGAAATGTTAAGTTGCAGTCTCATGCGAGTACGCGAAAACACCGAACTAAGTGCCTCTTCGGGCAATGGGCACGCCAAATGTGTCATTGCCCCTTATTCCACGGGTGCCAGCAGCTATCGATTACGTAGCGTGAAGTCGCTCACCCCACAACACCACGCTCCCTCAGCGCACTGATCTGAGCCTCCGTCAACCCTACCTCGCGCAGCACCGCATCCGTATCCTGGCCCAGGGCCGGTGCGTTGCGGCGCTGGCTGCCGGGGGTGGCTGAGAGTTTGGGCACGAAGCCGGGCACGGCGATTTCGGCGCCGTCGTCCATCTGCACTGTTTGCAACATGCCGCGCGCGGCGTAGTGCGGGTCGGCGGCGATGTCGGCGACGGTGTAGATTTTTCCTGCTGGCACCTCGGCACTTTCCAGCGCCGCCAGCACCTCGTCCACCGTCAGGTCTGCCGTCCATTGACCAATCGCGGCGTCGATCTCCTGCACACGCGCCACGCGGCCAGCGTTGTCGGACAGCGCGGGGTCGTTGCCCAGGTCCTGTCGATCCATCACCGTCATCAGGCGTTTGAAGATGCTGTCGCCATTACCGGCGATGAGGGCGTAGCCGCCGTCCTTGCAAGCATAGGCGTTGCTGGGCGCGATGCCGGGCAGGGCGCTGCCGGCCGGGCCGCGCACTGCGCCGAAAGCGCTGTATTCGGGCAGCAGGCTTTCCATGCAGTTGAAGACGGCCTCGTACAGCGCCACATCAACGACCTGGCCCTTGCCTGACGCATGGCGGTGCTGCAGCGCCAGCAGGATGCCGATCACGCCATGCAGCGCGGCCAGCGTGTCGCCTATGCTGACACCGACACGCACCGGCACGCGGCCCGGTTCGCCGGTCAGGTGGCGCAGGCCGCTCATGGCTTCGGCGACCACGCCGAAACCGGGCCGGTCGCGGTAGGGGCCGGTCTGGCCGTAACCGCTGATGCGCAGCATGATGAGCCGGGGGTTCAGGGCCAGCAACTCGTCAGGGCCCAGGCCCCAGCCTTCCATGGCGCCGGGCCGGAAGTTTTCAATCAGCACGTCGGCGTCCAGCGCGAGTTTGCGCACGATCTCCTGCGCTTCAGCCTGTCGCAAATCAAGCGCCACCGAGCGTTTGTTGCGCGACTGCACCTGCCACCAGACCGAGGTGCCGTCTTTGAGCAGCCGCCATTTGCGCAGCGGGTCACCTGTGCGGGGGGCTTCGACCTTGATGACGTCGGCGCCGAAGTCGGCCAGCGTCTTGGCGGCAAAGGGCCCGGCGATGAGCTGGCCCAGTTCCACCACCTTCAGGCCCGCCAGCGGGCCCGGGTGGGCCGTTGCCGTCATTTCGGCGCGGGCTTCTTTTTGGCGGCGGGCTTTTTCTGCGCCAGCAGCGTGTCGAGGTTTTTCACGATCTCGCCTTCGATCCTGTCCTTGAAGGCGCCGAGCAGAAAGCCCAGTTTGGCGTCGA
>JAZKCB010000131.1:0-2577 GCA_040388335.1 Pseudomonadota bacterium
GGCAGCGGCAACATCGTGCACAACCTGCGGCAGATGCAGCGCGGCGCCTCTGCTAACGAAGCCTTTGACTGGGCGCTGGAATTCGACCAGACCATAGGCGGTTACATGCAGCAGGGCAACCTCGATGCGCTGCAGAACTTTTTAAAGCTAGGCCAGGTCGCCAAAATGGCCCAGCCGACGCATGAGCACTATTTGCCGCTGCTCTACACCGCGGGTGCGGTCGATTCCGGCGAGCCGATCCGGTTCTTCAACACCAGTTACCAGATGGGCTCGATCTCGATGCGGTCGGCGATCTGGGGTTGATTTGCCGTACACGGCAAAAATTTAACGTATACGTTAAATTTTATGCAAATGTTAACTCGCAGGTTAACATTTTGGCTTTCGCAGGCTTCGGGACCAAATTTGGACGAAAAAAATGGCCCCAAAGGGCCAATTTCAGGCATCAAATCGGCCTTCAGACCAATAGATACATGCGTGAGCTGCTACAAAATTAATAGCGTCTGGTACTCCGTTGCCAGCACCAAACGCGATTCAAACCAGCTTCAGATCACCTTGGCAATCGCAGCGCAGACGTAGTCGATGTTCTTGCTGTTCAATGCAGCCACGCACATGCGGCCAGTGTCGGTGCCGTAGATGCCGAACTCGCTGCGCAGGCGCACCATCTGGTCCCTGGTCAGGCCCGAGTAGCTGAACATGCCGATCTGGGTGGTGATGAAGCTCATGTCCTGCTTGACGCCGGCGGCTTTCAGGCCGTCAACCAGCTTCTGGCGCATGGCCTTGATCCGCACGCGCATCTCGGTCAGCTCTTCTTCCCACTGGGCGCGCAGTGCCGGGGTGTTCAAAACGGTTGCCACCACCATGCCGCCGTGGATCTGCGGGTTGCTGTAGTTGGTACGGATGACCAGCTTGAGCTGCGACAGCACGCGGTCCGCTTCTTCCTTCGATGCGCACAACACCGACAGGGCGCCGACGCGCTCGCCGTAGAGGCTGAAGCTTTTCGAGAACGAGGTCGAGACAAAGAAGTTGAGGCCAGCGGCGACAAACTTGCCGACGACTGCGCCGTCTTCCTGGATGCCATGGCCAAAGCCCTGGTAAGCCATGTCGAGGAAGGGCGTGAGCTTTTTCGCCTTGACGGCAGCAATCACCTGGTCCCACTGGGCGGCGGTGATGTCATAACCAGTCGGGTTGTGGCAGCAGGCGTGCAGCACGACGATGGTGCCTTCCGCAGCGGCATTCAGCGCGGCCAGCATGCCGTCGAAGTTGATGCCCTTTTTGGCGGCATCGTAGTAGGGGTGGGTGTCGACCACAAAACCAGCCTGGGTGAACAGGGCGCGGTGGTTTTCCCAGCTCGGGTCGGAGATCAGCACCTTGGCGTTCGGCAGCAGCTTTTTCAGGAAGTCGGCGCCGATCTTCAGGCCGCCGGTGCCGCCAATGCCCTGGGCGGTGGCGATGCGGCCGCTTTTGACGGGTTCGCTGTCAGCGCCGAAAACCAGTGCCTTGACCGCCGAGTCATAGGCCGCAATGCCGTCAATCGGCAGGTAGCCGCGGGCTTTTGGGGTTTCGGCCATGAGTTTTTCAGCGGCCTGAACGCATTTGAGGAGTGGCAGCTTGCCGTTGTCGTCGTAGTACACACCGACGCCGAGATTGACCTTGTTGGGGTTGGTGTCGGCGGCGAACTGCTCGTTGAGACCCAGGATCGGGTCGCGTGGAGCCATTTCGACAGCAGTGAACAAAGACATGAAAAATCCTCAGAAAAGTAAAAACAACGTTGAATCAGAAAGTTTTTTTGGCCGCCTTCAGGCTTGTCCACAAAGGTAAAAAAGGGTGCTTGCAGCTTGCAATTCCGTTTTTTGCCCGAATGTCGTATGCTGATCGGTTGCCCTGATTTTAACGGGCCTGAACGAGAGTCCCAAGGAAGGTCTATGCCAGAAGCGTTGGAAGTCATTACTCAAACAGACACTGGCGAAGGCCCCCTGAAGGGCGAGTTCGTCAGTTTTCCTGATTCGCCGTTCGAGCTCTTCATGCCCTACCAGCCGGCAGGCGACCAGCCCACGGCGATTGCCAAGCTGGTGGAAGGCGTGAACGACGGCGAAGTCTTCCAGACCCTGCTGGGCGTGACCGGCTCCGGCAAGACCTTCACCATGGCCAATGTCATTGCACGCCTGGGCCGCCCGGCGATTATTTTTGCGCCCAACAAGACGCTGGCCGCGCAGCTGTACAGCGAGTTCCGCGAGTTCTTTCCCAAGAACGCCGTCGAGTATTTCGTCAGTTATTACGACTACTACCAGCCTGAGGCCTATGTGCCCCAGCGTGACCTGTTCATCGAGAAAGACTCGGCCATCAACGAGCACATCGAGCAGATGCGTTTGTCGGCCACCAAGAGCGTGCTGGAGCGGCGCGACACCATCATCGTGGCGACGGTCAGTGCGATTTACGGCATCGGCGCGCCAGAGGACTACACCCAGATGCGCTTCATTGCCCGCACCGGCGACAAGATGGGCCAGCGGGATGTGATTGCGCGGCTGATCCGCATGCAGTATTCGAGGAATGACCAGGACTTTGCGCGCGGCACCTTCC
>JAZKCB010000132.1:0-4440 GCA_040388335.1 Pseudomonadota bacterium
CCAGCCGCTGGAAAGTGTGGGAGCCGGTGTTCTGGCTGCTCGCCCTGGCATCGCCTTTCGTGCTGGGCTCGCACGCCCTGATCATCAATGAGATCGCCATCGTGGCGCTGTTCGCCATTTCGCTGGATCTGGTGCTGGGCTACAGCGGCATTGTGTCGCTTGGCCATGCGGCATTTTTCGGCATGGGTGCCTATTCGGCAGCCTTGTTTGCCAAGTTGGTGATGCCTGACCCGCTGGTTGGCCTGGCCGTCGCGATTGTTGTTTCAACCCTTCTGGGCGCAGTCTGCAGCCTGACCGTTTTGCGCGGCAGTGACCTGACCCGCCTGATGGTGACTTTGGGCGTGGCGTTGCTGTTGCTGGAACTTGCCAACAAATTCAGTGAAATCACCGGTGGTGCGGATGGCCTGCAAGGTGTGGTCATGGGCCCGCTGCTTGGCGGGTTCGAGTTCGACCTGAGCGGTCGCACGGCGGCCTGCTACTCGTTGGTGGTGTTGCTGATCCTGTTCATCCTCGCGCGTCGTCTGGCCAAGTCGCCGTTTGGCGCAACCCTGATGGCAATTCGTGACAACCGCCTGCGCGCGATGGCCATCGGCATCCCTGTGTCGTCACGCCTGGCTGTCATTTATGCCATCGCCGCCGGCGTCGCCGGTGCGGCTGGCGCATTGCTGGCGCAGACCACCGGCTTTGCATCGCTGGATGTGTTTGCGTTTGACCGCTCTGCCGATGTGATGCTGCTGCTGGTGATAGGCGGTACCGGCTGGCTGTATGGCGGTGTTGCCGGTGCGGTCGTGTTCAAGCTGATGCAGGATGCGATCTCGACGATCACGCCGCAATACTGGACGTTCTGGATTGGCCTGTTCCTCGTCGTCCTCATGCTGGTGGGCCGCGAGCGGCTGCTCAGCCCCTGGACCTGGTTCAAGCGGGGGCGCGCATGAGCACCGCTGTAGACAACGTAGAAACCGTGCTGGCGGCCGACGGCCTGGTGATGCGCTTTGGCGGCATCACCGCGACCAACAACGTCACGCTGCACCTCAAGAAGGGTGCCCGTCACGCGCTGATTGGCCCCAATGGCGCCGGCAAGACGACGCTGATCAATTTGCTGACGGGCGTCCTGCAGCCCACCGAGGGCCGCATCACCCTTCTGGGCGAAGACATCACCCATGTGGCACCCAACCGCCGTGTCAAACGCGGCATGGTGCGCACCTTCCAGATCAACCAGCTCTTTGACACATTGACGCCGCTGCAGACGCTGGCCCTGACGGTGTCGCAGCAACACGGCCTGGGCACCAGCTGGTGGAAGCCGCTGGGCAAGAATGCTGAAGTGGTCGAGCGCTGTGAAAAGCTGCTGGAGCAGTTCCATTTGACCGAAGTCATGAATCAGCAGACGCGCGTGCTCGCATACGGCAAGCGCCGGTTGCTGGAGATCGCCATTGCGCTGGCCTGCGAGCCCAAAGTGCTGTTGCTCGACGAACCGGTCGCCGGTGTGCCCGCAGGTGAACGCGAAGAGCTGCTGCAGACCGTTGCCGCCTTGCCGGCAGATGTCTCCATCCTTTTGATTGAACATGACATGGATCTGGTTTTCAGTTTTGCGAACCGCATGACGGTGCTGGTCAACGGTACGGTGTTGACCGAGGGCGATCCCGAGCAGATTGCAAACGACCCCGAAGTGAAAGCCGTTTATCTGGGCCATGGTGAGGAGGCTCACCATGACTGAGCTGCTCAAAGTCGAAGGACTCAGTGCCGGGTACGGCGAAGCGGTTGTTCTGAACAACGTCTCGCTTTCTCTTGAAGAAGGCAAGACGCTGGCTTTGCTCGGCCGTAACGGCACGGGCAAGACGACACTGATCAACACGCTGGCCGGTGCAACGCGCCAGCACGCCGGCAGCATCAGCCTGGGCGGTATCGAGCTGCACAAGCTGCCCTCGCATGAGCGAGCCGCAGTCGGCATAGGCTGGGTGCCGCAAGAGCGCAACATCTTCAAGTCGCTGACCGTGGATGAAAACCTGACGGCAGTAGCACGCCCTGGCGCGTGGACGCCGGAGCGGGTCTACACCATGTTCCCGCGTCTGGCCGAGCGCAAGACCAATCTGGGCACACAACTTTCGGGCGGCGAGCAGCAGATGCTGGCAGTTGGACGGGCGCTGGTGCTGAACCCCAAGCTTTTGCTGCTTGACGAACCACTTGAAGGCCTCGCACCCATCATTGTTGAAGAACTGTTGCGCGCCATTCGCCGCATCACACGCGAAGAAGGTCTGTCCGCCATCATCGTGGAGCAGCACCCTCAGGCCATTCTTGCGATCTCTGACAGCGCTGTCGTGCTGGACCGTGGCACCGTGGTGCACTCTGGCACAGCGCAGGAGTTGCGGGAGCAACCCGAGGTACTGGACCGCCTGCTCGGCGTATCGCGTTAGCAGTACCAGTTCTCTGTCTCGCTGCCAAAGTAGTTGGGAGGCAGGCTTGACACCCGTGTTCGGAGCCCGTGAAGGAACGTTCATGGTTGTACTTCGGCGATCAGCTTTCTCCACAAGATTTTCAGCATGGTTGCTGACGGCACTGTCATTCGTCGCCGTCTGCGGTGCTGTCCAGGCACAGCCTTCGGAGTCGCAGCGCCCCGAAGTCATCACCTTGCCCCTGGTGATTGACGGGAGCGTTCGCCAGGTGATCACCCATGTTTATCGCCCGGCCGGCGCAGGGTCTTTTCCTCTGGTCATCTTTTCGCATTGCCGCGCGCCCAAGCAGGCTGATCGCGACAAGCTTCAATACCCTGTGCTTGTGGGCCATGCCAACTACTGGTTGCGCAAGGGCGTCGCGGTGGTGGCGCCTGTACGCCCAGGGTATGGCGAAACCGGTGGCGCAGATCGTGAAAATTCGTCTACGCGGTGGAGAGATGGCGTATGTACGACGGATCCTGACTTCACCCGGGTCGGACGCAATGCCAGTGATGTTGTTGTGGCGGTTCACGGCTGGGCCGTGCAACAGCCCTGGGTGCGCAAGGACCGCATCCTGCTGGAAGGTCAATCGGTGGGCGGACTGACGACAGTGGCCGCGTCAACGTTGCACCTGGCAGGCGTGATGGCCAATGTGAATTTTGCCGGCGGTTCGGGTGGTTCCCCCGATATCTCCCCGGGCAAAAGCTGCAAGCCCGGGAACCTCAGCAAAACCTATGCTGAATTTGGCAGGCTCACAAGGCTTCCAAGCCTCTGGCTGTATGCAGAGAACGACCATTTCTGGGGTGCCGAAGCGCCGCGCCAGTGGCACCAGGCTTTCAAGACCGGTGGCAGCGATACCGAGTTCATGCAGACCGGCCCCTTGCCGGATCATGATGGCCATTCATTGCTGACCTACGGCGGAAGAATGTGGTCGGTCCCGCTGGACGCTTTTGTCAAAAAAATCGGTTTGCTCGCACCCTGAGCCGTCTGTGAAAAAAAAGGCCGGACCCCAATGGGTACCGACCTTTTTTACGGGTGCCGCCTTACAGCGTGTCGATAAAGCTGCGCAGCTTGTCCGAACGCGAAGGGTGCTTGAGTTTGCGCAGAGCCTTGGCTTCTATCTGGCGAATGCGCTCGCGCGTCACGTCGAACTGCTTGCCGACTTCTTCCAGCGTGTGGTCGGTCGACATTTCGATACCGAACCGCATGCGAAGCACCTTGGCTTCGCGCGGCGTCAGGCTGTCCAGGATATCCTTGACCACATCGCGCAGACCGGCCTGCATGGCGGCTTCCAGCGGTGCGGTGTTGGCGCCGTCTTCAATGAAATCGCCGAGGTGCGAATCATCGTCGTCACCGATAGGCGTTTCCATGGAGATCGGCTCTTTCGCGATCTTCATGATCTTGCGGATCTTGTCTTCAGGAATCTCCATCTTCTCGGCCAGGATGCTGGCGTCCGGCTCAAAGCCGAACTCCTGCAAGTGCTGGCGCGACAGGCGGTTCATCTTGTTGATGGTCTCGATCATGTGCACGGGAATACGGATGGTGCGGGCCTGGTCGGCGATCGAGCGTGTGATGGCTTGGCGAATCCACCAGGTTGCATAGGTTGAAAACTTGTAGCCCCGGCGGTATTCAAACTTGTCGACCGCCTTCATCAGGCCGATATTGCCTTCCTGGATCAGATCGAGGAACTGGAGGCCGCGGTTGGTGTACTTCTTCGCAATCGAAATCACCAGGCGCAAATTGGCCTCGATCATTTCCTTCTTGGCATCGCGCGAGTTGGACTCGCCTTCGTTCATGCGCTTGTTGATGTCCTTGAGCTGACCCAGAGGTACAACGACGCGCGCCTGCAGTTCACCCAGTTTGGTCTGCAGTTCCTGAATGGGGGGAATGTTGCGGGCCATGATGACCGACCAGGGCTTGTTGGCCGCGACCTGCTTCTCAACCCACTTGAGGTTCAGCAGGTTGGGCGGGAAGTCCTTGATGAAGATTTCCTGCGGCATGCCGCACTTCT
>JAZKCB010000133.1:0-36215 GCA_040388335.1 Pseudomonadota bacterium
CCAAAAGACAGCAAGACCATTTCCAGCGCCGAACCAATCATGAGCGCGTTGGCCGTCAGGGCGTTGGACGGTAGAAAGCCGGTGTTGTGCAGTGCCAGCATGGCCACACCCAAAAGCAGTACCGCCCATGCGACGAGAAAGTAGCGCGCGCCGGGGTGCTTGCGCTTGACGCTCAGTACGCCAACGACAACCAGGGTCGTGACTGTGACGATGGCCAGCACGGTCACCATCCACACCGATATCACATAGGGCAGCGACAGCGCGGCGACCAGCGCCAGCAGCCATAGCGCGACCTCGATCTGAAGCAGCCTGTCGAGCAGCCGCATGGTCGTCCTGCTGGACAGAAAATCACGCGCAAACAGGATGCCGAAAATACCGCTTGCAGAATTGCTGGCGGATATGGACACCATCACCCACCAGGGCCATTGCGGCCACAAGAACTGCGCCCCCATGCCGGTCAGCGATGCCTGCGCAATGGCAATCCACGCCACGAAAGCGACATAAAAAAGATAGACCCTGTCGCGCAACGAAACAAACAGCAGCAGGTTGTACAAAAACAGGCCGATCAGCATGCCAAAGTAAAGGCTGAGTACCGAGTATTCAAACTGGTCATGTACCCACAGTGCCGCCGGCTGCCAGAGGCGCACCGGGACGGCCAGCGTTCCCTCGGATGTCACCCGCAGGTAGACCGTGTTGGGCTGACCCGGCTGCAGGGTAATCGGCATGACATGGTTGCGGTGCGGAATCTTGCGCTCCGCAAAAGGCAGCAGGTCGCCGCCAGCCTGGCGCTCGAAACTGCCGTCCGGTCTGGCAACATACAGCTCAAGGTTGTCCAGCGGAGGATAAGCCACCTCAAACAGCCATTGCGATGGGGCATTGGCCTGGACGTCCAGGCTCAGGCGCAGCCAGAAGGCAGAATGCGTCAGGCCAAAGTTGGTTGCCGTGGCGCCGGACTTGACGGGAGAAAAGCGCGACTGCGCGGAGGGCTTGAGGATGTCATCAAACCCGAGTCGCGCACCCGAATCCTCAAGAACCGTGAAAGCACTGGAAAGCAGGTAACGGTCTGCGTTTCCTATGACCATATGCCCCGGCTGCGATACTGCAGCTTGCGTGGCGGCAGGCTGGGCAAGGACCAAGGCCGCCAGCACCCAGCCCAGGCGCAGAAAGAGCACACGCATCAATACCCGCCAGACCTCCCCCAAGTCCCGAAGCGCCGCCCTACAAGCGGCATACAGGTGAAGTGGGGAGGTGGGCATGTGGCTGTTTGTGTGAAACCTCGCGCATTATGAACGCCCCTGCCGGCACGGCCCTTTCAGGCAGTGCATGCCTTGATCAAGCGATTCTCAAGACCTCACCAGTCCCTCATTAGTCCCTCATTAGTCCCTCATCAGGCCCTTCTCAGACCCTTTGCAGAGCCTTCTCAGCCCGGAAAGCGCAGCTCGACGGCGCCTGCTGAATGGCTCAGGCCGACTTTCTGTGCTTCTGCCAGGGCTTCGACATCGTCCCAGCCCAGCTTGCGGTAGGCAGGCTGGGTACCGCCTGCCATGAGGGGCTCGTCCTCACGGCGCGCGATATGCATACCGATCACCATGGACTCGCCGGAAGTGGTCGCGGTCAGCACGACATTGGCCGGGCCCTCGCACTCATCCGTGAGCGCCAGCAGGCTGGCCATGAACACGTCACGCAGGGCGCTGAGCAACACCATACCGCTGACGCTTTCCGTTTGATTGACAAGGCTCAGGCCCCTGAAGGACATTTCGGTTGCCACCAGCGCGAGTGACTCTGCAATGCAGGTATTGACCGCAACAGGTGCATCGTCACGGGGCGCCAGCCACGTCATCAGGCTCATGCATGAAGCCGCAGCCTCCCTTGCAAGACTATTGATGGCATTGCCATTTTTCCCGAGGGCTACCAGATCGGGTGCGGGTTTCTGCAAGCGCTTTTCAAGCATGGCTGCCATCATGCTGACCGGCTGCAAAGCCCCCGCCATGTCGTGCCGCAAGGCCGGGGCCAATCGCCTGAGCAATGCATAACGCGCCGCCTCGGCCAGGCGCTCCCTCAAAACTTCCGGGGGATGGTTCATGCGTGTTCCTGAAGGCATTTCATGAGCAGGTCGTAGTCAACCGGTTTGACGAGATGGTGATCGAAACCCGCCTGGTCAGCACGTTTTTTGTCTGCAGACTGACCCCAGCCCGTCAGCGCAATCAATGTGACCTTTCGGTCGCCCTCCTGCTGCCTGATCATGCGCGCCGCGTCATAACCATCCATGCCCGGCATGCCGATATCCATCACGATCACATCTGGCTGTATGCGTCCGGCTGCTTCTACTGCGGCGATGCCGTCGTAGACCGTCTTGACGTCAAAACCGTCCATACCCAACAGGGCTTCCAGCGTGTCGGCCGCATCCACGTTGTCGTCGACCACCAGGATTTTTCTTGCTGTCAGTTCTTTCATCATCTCCGGATCCATTTTTTCCTGCTGCACAGACGGCAGTGCTTCTTCAACAACAACCGGCAAGGTCAGCACAAATTCGCTGCCCTTGCCCATCCCCGGACTGGTGGCGTGCAGGGTACCACCGTGCATCTCCGCAAACTGCCGCGCCAGGCTGAGGCCAATGCCCAAACCCGTCGGGGCCTCACCGGGCACAGGCGTCTGTGCGAACAACTCGAATATACGTGCTATCGAAGCAGCCTCCAGGCCAATGCCGTTATCGCGAACCCGAAAGGTCACCGTGTTGCCGCTGGCCGTTGCTGTCAGCACAATGTGGCCTTCGACAGGCGTGAACTTGGCGGCGTTGACCAGCAGGTTGGCCACACTCTGGACCAGCCGTGCATGGTCGGCCACGAGTACATGTTCCCTGTCCGGCTGAATGACCTCCAGGCTGTGGTTCTTGCTGTCCATGGCGGAACCGGAAATCTCGACTGCGTGATTGATGACTGAACGCATGGAGATATGGCCCTTCTTGAGAACGACCTTGCCACTTGTGATGCGAGCGACGTCGAGCAGGTCGTCCACCAGGCGGGTCAAATGTGTGACCTGGCGATTGACCACATTGCGCAGCTGGGTGACCTGGGGCGAATCCGGGTGCAGGTGCTGCAGTATGCCCATGGAGGTCCGTATGGGCGCGAGCGGGTTGCGCAACTCATGCGCCAGCGTTGCCAGGAATTCATCCTTGCGCTGGTCGGCATCGCGCACCTGGTATTGCCTTTCACGTGCGCGGATGGCGGTCCGCGCCGCAGCGATCAGCGCAATGGTGCGGACGGGTCGCTCCAGCAGGGTGACGTTGCCAAGATGTTCCACCGCGCGCTGCACGTCCAGGGAATCCGCACCGCTACGCGTGAGCAACAGGATCGGGATATCCGACCAGGTCGGCTGGGCAGCGACATATTCAGCCAGGGGCCTGAGCGCGAGGCCGCTGATGGCTTCCTCGACAAGCAACAATGCGCCGGCGCCCTCCGACAGATGAGCCAGCAAATCGCCCGGTGAACTGGAGATGATGCCGTTCAGACCCACCGATTCAAACACCCTGGCCGTCAGGCTGGCATCCTGGCCCGTGGGCGCGCAAATGACGATGCGACGCTCCATCTAGCGGACCCCGGCGTCGTCATCCGAAGCGCTGCTGTTACCGATGTAAACCGGCACACCCGTAAGAATGCCGCGGAAGCCACGCAGGATTTCACCCACGTGTATGCCCTTGTTGTCCATCGAGAACTGCCGTATGGTGCGCTCGTGCAGGCTTCCACGCTTTTTGAAAACCGAGACGGCCTGTTTGACCTCGCCATCATGCTCAAAATAACGCAGCATCAAAACGTTGTCCGCAAGGTAGCTGGCATCCACCGAGGTAGACATGCTACCGCCCAGCATGCCCTGCTGCACGCCTATGAGGATGGTGACGACACCTCGCTGTCCAAGGTAGGTCAGCAACTCGTGCAGGTGGGTGGTTAGAAAACGCTCGTCCGGCATGGCATTGAGGTAGCCATTAACGCTGTCAATCACCACAACCCTGGCGCCATCGTCAGCGGCCCTGCACACTGCAGTCGCAAATTCGCCCGGCGAGAGTTCGGCCGGGTCAATCTGCCTGATGGTCAGCAGGCCGCTGTCGTAATGCTCGCGTACATCCATACCCAGACCGTCTGCCCGATTGAGCAGGTTGTTGGCGGCCTCTTCAAACAGGAACATCGCACTTTGCTGGCCGCGCTTGCCGGCCGCCGAAACAAACAGGCTGGCCAGCGAAGACTTGCCCGTGCCTGGCGGGCCGGCAATCAGCGTGCTCGTGCCCTCCTCCAGACCTCCGCCCAACAGGGCGTCGAGCTGGTGAAGATTGCTGGTAAGTTGATGTCGCTTTTCCATGACACGCGATTCGGCTGCAACCAGTCTTGGATAGACCACGAGGCCGCCATAGCGGATGTCGTAATCGTGCATACCGCCGCGGAAAGCCCGGCCGCGGTATTTGACAACGCGTACACGCCGGCGCTCCGCGCCATACTCCTGCACGGATTGCTCCAGCGTGATCACACCGTGGGCGATGCTTCTCACTTGCAGGTCTATGCCTGCCGCGCTGCGGTCATCCAGCAACATCACCGTACAGGCGCGGCTGGCAAAAAACTGTTTCAGGGCCAACACTTGGCGGCGATAGCGCAAGGGCGTATCGGCCAGCAACTGAAGCTCGGAAAGGGAGTCGAGCACCACACGGGACGGTTTGCGCTCGTCAATAGCGGCCAGGATCATCTGCGTGGTGGTGCCCATCTCGACTTCCGAGGGATGGAACATGGTGTACTGGGCCTCGGGGTGAAGCAGGTTTTCAGAGGGTAATACCTCATGAACATGAATCCCGTCCATCGACCAGCCATGTGATTCGGCCACCCCCCTCAGCTCTGCGGCGGTCTCGGCCAGGGTGATGTAAACCACCGACTCACCGGCTTTTGCGCCCTCTACGAGAAACTGCATGCCGGTGGTCGTCTTGCCGGTACCCGGCTCGCCCTCAATCAGGTAAATACGACCTGTTGTGAGCCCCCCGCCGAGAATGGCATCAAGGCCCTCAACGCCGGTAGATAAAAGTTCGTTGGCCTTCTGTTGCTGGATATTGTGGTTGGGCATGTGTTACCAATATCTGGTTTCTTGTATGGATGGCAGCCACATGCAACTTTCATATCAGGTGATCAAAAGAAGCGTGTAACACTTCCAATTATTGGCAACACATCATGCAGGGCACCAGTTGCAACACCGGAGCCTACCGCAGGAAATAAACCCATTGATACGTAGGAGCCGCCTGACAACAATGTGTAAACGGGATCGCCGGGTCAGGTAATCAGCGATCGAAGGAAAGCGCTGTCGAAGTGTTCGCCGACGTAGTCAGCCAGGCCGTCAAACACGCTGTCCAGCGTTGCGGCAGAAGCACCAAAGAGGGCCTTCAAAACCGCAGGATCTTCAAACATTCCGTGGAGGTAAATCCCCAAAACATTGCCAGCATGGTTTTGCCAGGCGAGGCCGCCAGGCATGACGGCAATTACGGCATCGCCGCTTGCAGCCATATCTGCACGAGCCGAAGTCTGGCCGTGATGAATTTCGTAACCCTGCACTTCTACACCTGAAAGCGTTGCCCACGGGCCACCCAGCTTCTCGAATCGTGCGCGCCGGTGTTGAACGGTTTTGTTTTCCTGAAACACGGTTACCAGCGAAAGCAGGCCCAGACCCGGTCCGTTACCGTCAATTCCGTGCGGGTCTATCAGTGCCTCTCCCAGCATCTGCAACCCGCCACAAACGCCCAGCACCATACCGCCTGCACCGGCATGCGCAGCAACAGCCTGGTCTAGCCCCTGCGCACGCAGCCATGCAAGGTCGCTGCTGGTGTGCTTGGATCCGGGCAGGATGACCCAGTCAGTCGCCGCCATTCCCGCCAGGTCGGCCGGAGTCCGCGCCCATAGCAGCCGGACACCGGGAATATTTTTCAGCGGCTGGAACTCGTCAAGATTGCTCAGGCGCGGGTAGGCAATGACTGCGATGGTCCTGGTCACTGCGCCAGCAGACCGGCTCCGGTCATCAAACACGCCATCTTCTTCAGGCAGACCGTGATGCCACCACATGGGCAGGGTTGCGACCGTTGGCACACCCGTGAGGTCCTGCAGCATTTGCGGCCCGGGTGCAAGCAGCGTCGCATCACCGCGAAACTTGTTGAGCACAAAGCCCTTGATGAGTTTTTGCTCCGCCGCATCCAGCATGGCCCAGGTGCCGTAGAGGTGCGCAAATGCACCGCCCCGGTCAATATCGGTCACCAGCAGGCATGCCGCATGGGCATGCTGCGCCACGCGCATGTTGACGATGTCGCTGGACTTCAGGTTGATCTCGGCTGGCGAACCCGCGCCCTCCATGACCACAACATCGTTTTCTTCCAGCAGTTCATCCAGTGCCTTTGAAACAACCGGCCACACCGAGGCACTGCGGCCCCGCCACTCCATGCGGGACAGTTCAGTGTTGACCTGCCCCATCAGGATGACCTGGCTTTGCGTGTCCTTCTCGGGTTTGAGCAGAAGCGGGTTCATCCGCACCTCGGGGACGGCACCTGCAGCCAGCGCCTGGAAGTACTGCGCGCTGCCAATCTCGCCACCCGCAACAACCCTTGCGTTGTTGCTCATGTTCTGCGCCTTGAAAGGGGCGATTTTCAGGCCTTGCCTGGCGTAGTAGCGGCACAGCGCAGTGGTCAGCCAGCTTTTGCCTGCGCCGCTGGTGGTACCCAGCACCATGACACTTTTTGCACTCATTCGGTCTTCCTGATTACAGATTGCCACGCATTGTGCAGTGCGTCCTGCGATTCGGGCGATTGCACACTGACACGCACCATACCCGGCAGGTTGAAGGACGTGGTGTCGCGCAGCTTGATGCCATGTGTACGCAGGCGATCCAGGGCATCTGCCAGCGACACACCATCAGGCAAGGCAGGCTGGGCACAAAAGAAGTTGGCATGACTGGCGTCACAGCGCCAGCCCAGCCTCGTGCACAAGTCAATCTGCCGGGTTTTCCAAAGCCGCAAAGTCGTCTTGCTGCCGTGCAGCCAGCTTTGCACTTCTGGCTGTACCCAGGCTTGCAACATGGCCACGCCATGACTGCCCACCGGCCACGAGGGGCACAGCCGCTCCATGGCCTGTATACCCGCATGGTCGCCACTGGGCGCGATGGCATAAGCCGCACGTATACCCGTCAAGCCCAACGCCTTGTTGGGCGTCCAGAGCTGCCACGTCTTTTGCAGCAGTTCGTCTGAAAGCCGGATCGCACCTTCAAGCCGCAGCGGTTCATAAGCGCGGTCCAGTACAACGACCTCACCCACCGTTTGTGCATTCACAAGACCCTGCAGGCGCTCATCGGCCAGCCCCTGCGGACTGGACGGGTCACAACTCCAGGAAAGATCTGGATTTGCCGACACGCCGACGGGCTCAATAGAAAAAGCTCTGGCCGCCTGCGCGTAATCACCATAGCAATGGACTGGCAAGGACAGCGACTTGCCACCTCGCTGCGCCACCAGCGATGTGATGCGAAAAATAAACTCGCTGGCACTGGCAGCGAGAACAATCCGGTCAACATCCACCTGATGAAACCCGGCCAGTTGTCGACGCAGTTCGGTATAGGCAGCATCTGGGTATTGCGTCGGGTCAGCCTGGGAAACGGCATCCAGTGCATGCGGCGAAGGCCCACATGCGTTGCTGTTGGTCGAAAAGTCATGCAGGGGAACACCAGCTTGATCAGGGCCGCCGTGCACGCGCAGATGAAGAAAAGGTTCGGGTTTCATTTGAAAAACATGAGCGCAGCTGCAACCAGGACAAGCAAAAGCCCGAACCAGGCAATCATCGCCATCACCCTGGTCGCCAATGCCAGGCCCAGACGGACATCCGCCGCCGTCGCCAAACGCCCCGTCGGGTTGAGCTCATACACGCCAGGCTTGCGCAGGCAGGTGCCCAGGCTCAACGCCATCGAGGCCATGGGCCAGCCACTGTTGGGCGAAGGTGCTTTGCAGGCTTCAGCGCGCAGTCTTCTCAAGGATGGCAAATCGCGTGCTGCCAGCAACAACAGCACCGCGGTGATACGTGCTGGCAACCATGACAACACATCATCTGCCCACGCCGCCCACTTGCCGGCCCACTCCCACCGCACACCATGCCGAAAGCCGCGGTAGCCCCACATCGCATCGGCAGTATTGGCGAAGCGGTACAGGGCCGCACCTGGCAATCCGAACAATAAAAACCAGAAGATGGGCGCGACCACAGAGTCGTTCAGATTTTCAGCCAGCGATTCAATCGCGCTTTCACGTACTTCGACATCCCCCAGTTGGGAGGTGTCGCGGCTGACCAGCATGGACAGCCTTGCCCGGCCCGCTTCAAGCGACTGCTGCAATTCAGTCTCGACCGCCAGTATCTCGTCGCGCAGCATGCGCCATGAGAACGTGGTCTTGAGCAGCCATGCAAACAAGACAAAGAACAGGATTAGCCCAACGCAGGCCAACACCCCGGAACTGTCCACTACAGGCTGTGCGGAAAGTACAAGCACCAATGGCCGCAGCGCCAGCGCCTGCAAACCCCAGGTCAGGACAAGGACAGCAGCGCCACCCAGACACCAGAAAAAAGCACCCAGTAAAAATGCCATGGCTGGCTGGCAGCGGGTCGAGATGCGCCCGCAGGCCTGCAGGTAGTGCCCCATCCACACCACGGGGTGAAACGTCGCACGCGGCTCACCCCAGACACGGTCAATCCACAGAGCCATCCATAAAAGCAATGCTGCACCAATGGCCATGTGATGTCAGCAATCGAGGCTGGCAGCCCGCGAGGAACAAATGATCAGCATGTCTGCCATCTTATGCAAGGCCAGAGCCCGGGAGATCGTGAAAAATCTGGGTCAGCTGGAAGGGTGTATTTTCAAAAGGCATGGATTATTCAATAAAGCGGCCAAAAGAATGGCTATTGACCGCCGACTTCCCCAGCGGAAGACGAGGAAAAACCGATGCCCCAGCTGTCTTCGAAAAGCAGGTCTGACAGCGCCGAGCGGCGCGCCCACCTCTCCTGCTGCAACATGGGCTCTTCATAGAATTCATGAACGGGGCCCAGACACAAAACGGCAATCGGCTCGGCACCCTCGGGCATGTACAGCAGACGACGCACAGCCTCAGGTTCGAACATGGACACCCAGCCCATGCCAAGCCCCTCTGCACGCGCCGCCAGCCACATGTTCTGGATGGCGCAGGCGGCAGAAGCCAGGTCCATTCGCGGCAAGGTACGGCGCCCAAAGACATGTTGTTCGCGTCCTTCAGCCAATGCGACCACCCAGACCTCGGCAGCGTCCAGCACACCCTCAACCTTCAGCTTCATGAACTCATCTTCACGCTCACCAAGGGCAAGCGCGGTCTGCACACGCTCTGCTTCTATGAGCCCATGAAGCTGTCGACGCAGGTCAATTTTCCCTATTCGTACAAAACGCCAGGGCTGCATGAAGCCGACACTGGGGGCATGGTGTGCCGCCGTCAGCAAGCGCAGCATCTGTTCAGGCGCTACGTTTCCACCAGAAAAATGCCGCATGTCGCGTCGTTCAAAAATCGCTCGATAGACAGCCTTGCGGTCAGCAGCAATGAACGAGTGATCAATTACCGGTTTCAAAGAAATCAGTCCTCTATGCCGCGCTGTGCAGGAATGCCGGCGTTAAAAGCATGTTTGACCTTGGTCATTTCCGTGACCGTTTCGGCGAGTTCAATGATTTCAGGGGGACAGCGACGGCCGGTGATGACCACATGCACATCCTTGGGCCGGCTTTTCAATGTGACCAGCACATCTTCAAGTGGCAGCCAGCCGTATATGAGCGGATAGGTCAGCTCATCCAGCACGACCATGAAGTTCTCATCACTCAGGATGGCGGCTTTGGCTTTTTCCCAACCGTTTCTGGCGAGCTGCGCCGAGTGTTCCAGATCCTGGCTTTTCCAGCTGAATCCGTCACCCAGGCCTTCAATCGGAATACCAAGCTGCTCGAACATTCGATGCTCCCCAAAGCGGGCAGTCGGCACCTTCATGAACTGGAAAATCCTGACCGCCTTGCCATGCACGTGATGACGGCCATGAGCGCGCAGGGCAAGCCCAAAAGCGGCAGTGCTTTTGCCCTTGCCATCGCCGGTATTGACAATGACAACGCCGCGGCGATCGCCTTCCGGTTTTTCATAGGGTTTGGCGACGGGAGGAGTTTCGATCTGCATGAATATTCCGATCAGGGTCAGGTTTTTGGCAAGGCAACCCAGTGCCCCGCAAACTGATGAATGGCGATACGGTGGTCAAACACATCCTCAAGCGCCTGATGGGTCATGGCGTCACCACAAGCACCGTGGTGCATGACGCGACCCTCAGCCATCACCACCATCTCGTCAGCGTGCAGCGCAAAAGATATTTCGTGCAGCACGCTGACCACCGTCCTGCCAGCAGCCACCAGTCCACGCACCATGAAAAGCCAGTCCGTCTGGTGCGGCGGATCGAGATTGGCGAGCGGCTCGTCCATCAGCAATACCTGAGCATCAACAGCGAGTGCACGCGCCAGCAATACGCGCTGACGTTCGCCGCCCGATAGCTGGCCCAGCGAACGCTCACGCCAGGCCCAGGCGTGGGTGGTGCGCAGCGCCTTCTCAACGGCTGCGTGATCTTCTGCGGAAGGTGGCGCAAGCCAGGGCTGATGCGGCAGGCGGCCCAGCATCGCCACGTCATAAGCGGTCAGGTCATCAGCCGATGCCTCGTTCTGGCCCAGCCATGACAGCTGGCGCGCACGGAGGCTCGGCTCAATCGACACCATGAGCTGACCAAGAAGAAGCACCGCACCCGTATGCGAAACCAGCCCCGCCATCACCTTGAGGAGCGTTGACTTGCCGGCACCATTGGGGCCCACGATACTGCTCCAGCGTCCGGTTTTGAAGGAGACCGATATGTCGTGAAGTACCTCGACACCGCCTAGCCTGGCACTGATGTTTAGGACTGCAATGGCCGCAGGACTCACAGGTGTGCCGATCATGAGAGCGCGGCCCCTCTCCCAGTGTTTTTGTGCATCAGCCATAGCAGGTAGCCGCCACCCAGCACCGCCGTCAAAACGCCCACAGGTAATTCCTGTGGTGCGATCAGCCAGCGTGCGAGGATGTCAGCCGCGGTCAGCAAGGTAGCGCCCATCAGGCTGGAAAGAACGATCAACCGGCCATGCGTGGTTTTAATGACAGAGCGCACCAGGTGCGGCGCAGCCAACCCGACAAACGCGATGAGGCCGGTTTGGGCTACAGCTGTTCCGGTAGCCATTGCCAGCACCGCGATCAGGGCCGCACGCATCTGGGGCAGGCGCAAACCCAGGCTTCGCGCGGTGGATTCGCCAAGTGCAAGACCGTCCAGCACATGACTCATCGTCCAGGCCGCCACCAGGCTCACAATGAATGCCGTCGACATGACAATGCATGCAGTCCAGCCAACAAATGCAGTGCTTCCCAGCATGAAGGACTGCATGGCTTGCATGATGTCGGGCGTGATGAGAAGGATGAGGGAGCTCAACGCTCCCAGCACCACACCCACAACGACGCCCGCAAGCAAAAGGCGCAGGGTGTGCTGCACACCTTTGGCAAGCAACAGCGTGAGGAGCACCGCTCCAATGGCCCCCAGAAACGCGGCCCCTGTCAGGCCAATGCGGGCCACCCAATGGGTCGCGAGGGGTGATACGCCAAAAAGCACCATCGCGCAGGCTACGCCCAGCGATGCACCTGAAGCGCTCCCCAGCAGGTAAGGATCAGCCAGAGGGTTGCGAAACAGGCCCTGAGCCACGGCCCCTGCCAATCCGAGCAGTCCGCCTGCAAGCCAGGCACCCACGGTACGTGGCAGCCGGATCTCCCAGACGATCTGCAGGGCCTGTGGGTCACGCTGCATGTTGAGGACGCTTTCAAAACCGGTGCTGCCCACCGTGATGCCGATAAACATGAGCACGGCCGATACAAGCAACAA
Source organism: Pseudomonadota bacterium (assembly GCA_040388335.1). Taxonomy (GTDB): domain Bacteria; phylum Pseudomonadota; class Gammaproteobacteria; order Burkholderiales; family Burkholderiaceae_C; genus Polaromonas. The sequence continues at coordinate 11,988 of JAZKCB010000133.1, forward strand.
CCCAAAGACCAGCATCAGGACTTTGCGGCCTTGCGGGGTCCGGCGGCCCTGGATCAGGCTCATCGCGCGTTGTCTTCCAGGCATTTGGCCATGATGCGTGCTGCATCAGCCATGCGGGGGCCGGGTCGCACGACAACGTCAGATTCAATGACGCCGAACACGCAAATGCGCTGCTCTTTGACGGCCTTGATGCTTCCCCAACCCGGATAAGGCACCATGGCCTGCATGCTGCGGTTGCCAATCATGATGACGTCCGGATTGGCGCGCACAACAAACTCGGGATTGAGCTTTGGAAATGGTCCAAGCGTCGCCGGCACGACGTTCCTGACGCCCAGACGCTTCAATGTTTCACCGATAAAGGACGATTCGCCTGCGGCATAGGGGCCACGGCTGACTTCAAAGTAAACGCGGACATTTTTGGCTTTGGGCGACAGGGACTGGGCTGCAGCTGAAACACTGCTGTCTATGATTCGCCACAACCTGTCTGCACCCATGTCGTCGGGTACCTCCAGCAATGCGCCGACAACCCTGAGAACACGTCTCACGTCGGCATGGGTTTTAGGCTCCAGCGCGACCACCTTGATGCCCAGTGCCTCCAGCCGGCTGGCGGCCCGCGACGCCGTTGACACGAGCACGACATCGGGTTTGAGCGCCACGATGCCTTCGATGTTGGGGTCTATGCCGCCGCCGAGCACGGGCAGGCGCCTGACGCTGTCCGGGTAGTTCGAATAGCGATCCACGCCAACAAGGCGCTGACATTGCTCAAGTCCGCAGACGCTTTCGGTCAGCGAGGGCAACATGCTGACAATGCGCTGGGGCGAACGGGCGAAAGTGATACTGACACCACGGTCATCTATCAGTTGCAATGCCTGTGCTGCCCCCGTCACCGAAGCGAGTACCAACGCAATCAGCGCAATACGCCTCATGGCCGTCCTTTCAGGACAAGCGGCAAACCGGCAACCATCAGCGTAACCCGCTCACAGGCTGCAGCCGCCGCTTGATTGAGGCTGCCCAGCGCATCCACAAATGCACGGGTTTCACGACCCAACGGAATAACGCCCAGGCCAATCTCGTTTCCCACCAGTACGACGGGACCTGGCGAACTTTGAATTGCCAGCACCAAATCACCTAGCGAGAATTCAGCTTGACCCTGTGCACCGCCAGCAGGCATCAGCATGTTGGTCAACCAGAGAGTCAGGCAATCAACAACGACCAGGGTATCTGGAGCGCTACTCTGCCTGATGGCGGCGGATAAAGCCAGCGGCACTTCAAGCGTGCTCATACCGGGCACACGTTCGGCGCGATCGGTCCGGTGACGGGCGATTCGCTCCCGCATTTCATCATCCCAAGGCTGTGCAGTTGCTATCAGCACGGACTTGTGGGTAGGCGACTGCGCCATCCAGTCGCGAGCCAGCATCTCGGCACGGCGGGACTTGCCACTTTTCTGGCCGCCCAGGATCAGTTCGCTGCGGGCAACTGACAAGACATCAGTCATGTCGAAGCCCCGCCGACAGGTCGCCCTTGGGCAGGGCAGTGCCCTCGGGGGGCAGCGAAGTACGCGCAGCGACGAGCGGGGGGGCCATCTGCGCCCACGCCATGATGATTTTGTGTATCTGCTCGACTCCATCCGTCAACGATGCAGGACCCGGCTGCAGGATCTCTGCAGACTTGATTTCAAAGAGCTGGCTGCTTTTGACGGCGTTGACGTTTTCCCAACCCGCACGGGCGCGCACATGGTCCGGCCTGAACTTGCGGCCGCACCATGAGCCGAAGATGATGTCGGGATTGCGCCGCACGATCTCGCGGCCGTCGGCGATGATGCGTTCTTTGCCCATGGCCTTGCCTGCGAGTTCAGGGAAACAGTCATCACCGCCAGCAATACCCATGAGCTCCGACACCCACGCAATGGCGCTGATGTGCGGGTCATACCACTCTTCAAAGAAAACGCGGGGACGGCGCGTCAGCGTAGCCGCTTCCTGCTCAATAGCCAACAGCCTGGCCTGCATGGCCTGGATCAGCGCCATGCCTTTGGCCTGCTGCCCAACCATGGCGGCGAGCTGGAACATCATCGAGAAAATTTCGGCCACGCTGCGCTGGTTGAAGATGGTGACCTGCACGCCCTTTTTGACAAGCTGCGATGCAATATCCGCCTGCAGATCCGAAAATCCGATCACGCAATCCGGTTTGAGGTCAATGATCTTGTCTATCTTCGCACTCAGAAAGGCGCTGACCTTTGGTTTTTCTTCGCGTGCGCGTGGCGGACGCACGGTGTAGCCGGAGATTCCGACGATACGCCGCTCCTCGCCCAGCATGTAAAGCCACTCAGTCGGCTCTTCCGTCAGGCAGACGATGCGCTGCGGACCATAGCCCGCGCTGTCCGTTGCGGCCGCAAGCTCACGCCAGTCCCTCACAGCTTCAGTCATCAAGAGTCCCCAAAAACAGTTTTGCAGCGGCTGCAGGATTTGATGCGAACCAGGCATGAAAGTAGCTCGCTCTCACCGCACCGGAAGGACCGGACACATATAGCGCCTCACCCTCACCTCGCAATTTGCGACCTGGCGCCGCTTTTGTATGTGCGACCGGCTGGAGGTCGGTGCTGCAGGTCGAATAATGAAAGGTGTGCCCACGCAGCGTACCGCCGTTTACTTCGAGCTGCTGCGGACCAAGGGCAGCAAGCCGTTTTTGCAGGGTGACCGTACCGTGCAGCTGACCCCACATGGGATAAAGGGTGCCGTCCAGTGTCACGAGCTGATCAAAAAGCGTCATCATGCCGCCGCACTCTGCCCATACCGGCTTGCCGGCCGCGACATGAGCCGCAATGCTGGCCTTCATGGAAAGATTGCCCGCCAGCGTGTCGGCGTGCAGCTCTGGATAGCCGCCGGGCAGCCAGAGTGCATCGCAGGCCGGTATAACGCGATCGCCCAGCGGCGAGAAAAAAACCAGCGTTGCTCCCATGGCCTGAAGGCAATCCATATTTGCAGCATACAAAAAACAAAAAGCAGCATCGCGCGCCACCGCAATTGTCTTGCCCTGCAGTGCATGCGCGGGAAAGGTTACGGGGCCTTCGATAGCGGGAAAATCGACAGCCCATGAATCGAGGTCTTCTGCGCCCATCTGCCCCAACGGGGTCATGGCCAATGCATCAGCCACGGCATCCAGGCGCGCCATGGCGTCTTTCAACTCAGGGGCCATGACAAGACCAAGGTGGCGCTCTGGCAGTGAGAAAGTTTCACTGCGCATCAGTGCACCCTGCCATTGAGCGGGATCCCGCAAGCCGTCCTTCAGCATCTCCGAATGGCCAGGAGAGGCTGCTCGATTGGCCAGGACACCCGCAAAACGAAGCCCCTCGCGGTAGTGTTGCAAGCCCCAGGCGAGCGCGCCAAAGGTACCGGCCATGGCGCTGGCATCGATCACCGCAAGCACAGGCAGGCCAAAGCGCTGCGCAAGGTCGGCTGCACTTGGGTCGCCATCAAACAGGCCCATGACGCCTTCAACAATGATGAGGTCGGCGTCTTTGGCAGCCTCATGCAGGCGTTGCGCGCAGTCCTGCTCCCCGGTCATCCACAAGTCGAGCTGGTGAACCGGCGCGCCACTTGCCAGCGTGAGCCAATACGGGTCCAGGAAATCAGGCCCGCACTTGAAGACGCGCACCTTCCTGCCCTGCCGTGAATGCAGCCGCGCCAGTGCACAGGCCACAGTCGTCTTGCCCTGGCCGGAGGCCGGGGCGGCTACAAGAATGGCAGGACAGATTGCTGGTAGTTTCATGAAAGACCGATGTTAGAGGGGCGCCCAGGTCAGGCCCACATACAAGGCTCGCCGGGCCGAACCATAACCGATTGCCGTCTGGTAATCCTTGTCGGTGGCGTTGTCCAGCTTTGCCATGAGCTTCCAGTCTCTTGAAAGCTGGGTGGAAACACTCAGGTTCACCAGCGCGTATCCCGGGAGCTCAGTGGTATTGGCTGCAGTGTCGAAGCGTTTCTGTGAGAGCAGCAGGTCCGCTGCATAGCGCCACCCTCCAATCTGCGTGTCTGTACCCAGCACGGCATGCTGTCTGGCGCGGCGTGGAAGTTGTTTGCCCAGTGTCAGATCTCGCGGATTCTGCGAATCAAGTGAAGCGTAGACGTTGAAGTTGCCAACCCTGCCCCTGGAAGCGAAGGTCACGCCAGAATATTCGGCCTGCGCAGTATTGGAGTAACAGCCGAGCGCAGGTGAAGGGCAGGCAGTAGCTTGCGCTCCCGACAGGAAGGTCAGCAGATTGGCAAGCCTGTTGCGATAAGCCGTAACGCCAAAGCTGGTGCTGCCTTCCTGATATTTGATGCCAATCTCTGTATTGCGGCCCGACTCGGGCCGGAGGTTGGCGACACCATACTGGCTGAAACGCTGGTACAGCGTAGGGACGCGGTAAGAGCTACCACCGCTTGCGGAGACGCGCAATTGCGGCGTAATGGCGTATGCATACGCAGCTGAACCCGTGGTTTTGCCGCCGAATTCGCTGTCACGGTCGTTGCGCATATTTAACTGAAGCGTGTGGCCTGCGCCGGACCAGCTGTAGCCCACACCGACACCCGATTGGGATTTGCCCCTGTCCACCTGCGGTGCGCTGGTCAGCAAAAACTGGTCTCGACGGTTCTCGAATGTCGCTGTCATGAGGTGTGAGCCCACACGATATTCGTTCTGCAACAACACACTGGAAATCTGTGTCTGGTCTACTGCGCCGCCAATGTTTTCTTCGCCCTTGTCAGTGCTGCTGCTGACAGAAATTTTGGTGCTGTATCGATCTGTCCACCGGGACAGCCAATGCAATCCTGCCACGTTCAGCGTGCTTATCCGGCGATAGTCGGTTCTCCGCGCTGCAGCAAGGTTCGCAGCCGTAGTTGAAAGCCCACCGTCATACTGCGCATCATTCACGCTCTGCAGCAGAGTGGCTTCCACACGTTGCTCAGGACTGATCTGGAAACCCAGGCGTGTATTTGCACTTCTGGCCTTGTAGCCATCTGCATCAAGGTTCAAGACAGTTGCGGCAGGTGCAGGCCGGGCATTAAATCCGTCGCTGGCGCCTTCGGAAATGCCGAATGAATAGTCAAACGCATTGACGGATCCGCTGGCGGAGAAATCAATGCGATGGGTGTTGTAGGCGCCAAACTCCGCAGCGATGACGGGCGCAAAAGCACCTTCGCCTTTTTTTGTAAATATCTGGATGACACCAGATACGGCATCAGATCCATAAACAGCGCTGGTGGGGCCACGCACAATTTCTATACGTTCGATCTGCGCCAGCGGAATCGAACTCCAGTTGGCACCTCCACTGGTCGTCTGTGAGTCAATACGTATGCCGTTGACCAGCACGGCAGTCTGTCTGTTTTCCCCCCCCCGAATAAAAATGGAAGAGTTGCTGCCGGTACCACCGTTGCGTGTGATTTCAATACCTGGAACGCGCGCCAGAACATCAGCAATACCTACCGGGCCGGCACGCTCGATTGCATCGCGCTCGACGATGGTGACGTCCGCCACAACATCGCCTATAGGCCGTGAGCTACGGGTAACAGTCACAACATTTTCCTGGAGCTGCGGGGTTGAGGTCGAGGGCGCGATTTGCGCGATGACGGGAAATGCCGTAAGCACGGCAAAGGGGAGCACGGCAAGGCGCGCACGATACACGGAAGATTTCATCAGATTGGCCGTCAGCTAAACACCCTTACCGGCTTCCCCGCCAGTACATGGGCCTTAAAGATGCCACCCCATAAGGGCGTGCATCCACCTTGTTGGCCGGTATCCGGGCTGACGGAACTGTTCTCATCGCCTTCCCAAATGCTTGTTCAAGGCATTCAGTGGCTGTGATGAAAACTGGATGCTTTCTTCGATAAGTCCGAAGAAGCATCCGTCCGTTTTACCGTTGCGGGGGCAGCGCAGGTTAAAAGCCCGGGTGCTTGCGGCGGCTAGGCGCCTCGCATGACCAGAACCCTCTCCTGCTTCCCGTTGAACTGGGGTATGTGAACCACACCCCGAGCACCAACAATTTGTATTCTAGCGTCCGAAAACGCGCAGGCGGCCAGATTGCGATTAAAACCGAACCCTTATGGCCAGGCGCCACGCACATCCGCTACCGCATAACCCGGCATGGCGCACAGGTTTGTGATATCCAGGCGCTACGCTGAAAACGCCGTTACCCCGTCGCTCAAAAGGTGTTTCGGTCCAGGTTGCCAGTCGACATGCACGCCCGGCATCCGGGTCGGGCAACGCACCAGTTCCCTGCCCGCATAGATGACAGAGACAAACCTGGACCTGCGCGGCGCCGCGTTTACCCGGAACCCTAAACGCTCGGACCACGCATAAAACCCCGCTGCTTCAATTCCGGTGCGCAGATGTGGGATCCAAATTGACGTTGGCGCCAAAGGCAGCAATTGACGTGAACTTCGTCAGGTCGTAGCCAATCGAGTCGGTGAGGGCGCTACGGCTTGAGGGTCACTCCAAGGGCGTGTCGTTGAATTCCCCAACCCGCGCGACGCGAAAGCTGCGCCCACCTGACCCGTTTTATTGTGTGACGCCCCGCAGGGCAAGAGCGCTTTCCGCAACATGCTCCAAAGGCTTGCCCCTCAAATGCAGCTTGTGAGCCACACCGCGAACACCAACGGCTCGCGATTCTATGTGCGCACTTACCCATTTACACTGCCAAACCATACAATCAGGCCTGCCATGTCGAATCAAACCCAAATCGACCAGATCACAGAACGTGTCGAACGCCTGTTGCTCCGCTACGAGGAACTGCAGCGTACCAACGCGTTGCTCAACGAGCAGCTCGCCGTATTGACACATGAGCGTGATTCGCTGAAATCAAGATTGGGCGCGGCGCGCGCGCGTGTAGACGCCCTGCTTGAGCGCCTGCCCGAGAACTCGGCAAATGGCCTTCACGCCCCTGCGGGAACCCAATAATGAAGCAGCTTGAAGTACAGATCATGGGCCAGAGCTATTTGCTCGGTTGCCCGGAAAACGGTGATGCACGCATGCTGGATGCCGTCAATCGGGTTGATATCGCGATGTGCAAGATCCGCGATGCCGGAAAGATCAAGGCGCGCGACCGTATCGCCGTTCTTGCAGCCCTTAATCTCGCATTTGAGCTTCCAGATCGCTCGGTTGTCGAACCAGCCATAGAGGCTGCCAGTGCGCCCATGCCACTTCATGCCTCAAACGAAAACAGCGGGAACGGGCAGAACAATCCACAATTGGCCTCACTTTTACAGCGTCTTGACATGGCGCTTGGCCAGGACGGTCAACTGCTTTAACAGCACCAGGCCCCGTAAGGGGCTTTTTTACGCATCTGTCAACGCGACAGTTGCACACCATGCAGTCAGCGATGTTGGTTGCAAACGCCTACAATTGAGCTGTCTGCGATGCGCATTGGGCTTTATATTTCCTTGAACCAATGCTCTTAGAGCACGGGCTTGGTAAATTGTCTGGCAGGTGTGATCGTCTCGCGTTAGACGAACCCGAAACCTGACTGCCCTCGCCCACCTGAACCCTGGTTCAGGATGACGGTCCAGTGGCACTCGCAGACACCTTTATTCAGGCCCTGGCGCCACCTACATCCTTAACCCCATGACCTTCGAACCGCTGTTGATTGTTGAACTTGCCGTGCTCGGCGTTGGCACAGGATTTCTTGCAGGTCTGCTGGGCATTGGTGGCGGCATGATCATGGTGCCCTTCCTCACCATCATCCTGTCCAACCGCAACATCGCGCCCGATCTTTCCGTGAAGATGGCGATTGCGACTTCGATGGCCACCATCATTTTTACGTCGATTTCAAGCGTACGCGCGCATCACAGGCGCGGTGCCGTGCGTTGGGACATCGCCAGGAGGCTGGCACCCGGCATCGTTGTGGGCAGCATCATCGGCAGCATGGGCGTATTTGCTATTTTGAAGGGGTCGTATCTGGCCATCTTCTTTGGCCTTTTCGTCGGGTTTTCGGCCACCCAGATGTTCCTGGACAAAAAACCGAAACCCACCAGGCAGATGCCTGGTACTGCGGGTCAGTTTGTGGCGGGCGGTTTTATTGGTTTCCTGTCTGGACTGGTGGGTGCTGGCGGAGGTTTCATCAGCGTGCCCTTCATGACCTGGTGCAACGTCGCCATCCACAGTGCCGTGGCCACATCCGCCGCACTTGGATTCCCGATTGCCGTTGCCAATGTCATCGGCTACATATTCAGCGGCATGCACCTGCAGAACCTGCCGCCTGCGTCATTCGGGTATATCTGGTTACCTGCACTGGTCGTTATTGCCATCTGCAGCTTCCTGGTGGCTCCTCTGGGCGCAAAGGCGGCGCACAGCCTTCCCGTAGGCAAACTCAAGCGCGTCTTCGCCAGCATTCTCTATGTGCTGGCCGTCTACATGCTTTACAAAGGCTTGAGCAGCTAGCGCACAAGGCTCATTGGCGCGGAGCCCCTGGCACCGCAACGATGCTGTCTCCTCAACTGCATACAGCCAGTCTTCAGAGCTAATCCATACACCCTGCACTGGCACATCAAGCTGACCCTTATTGCGTTTTTGGGTCAACAACAAAGTTGGATGTCAAAGCGCGGATGCCGGTGCTGCATTGCGCGAGTTCAGCAGCATCGCGCATGCGGCCATGGCCTGCGGAATCGACTGCAGCCTTCACCCGGGAATTATCCTCAAACACCTGACGGCAGAGACTGGCCCGCAAAATTTATGGATACCACCAAAGTTCCTGAAAACAGGCGGCAACACCCGAAATGCTTCTGAACTGTCGTTTTTTGGGTATCGCAAAAATCGCAAGCCACAAACTCCGGTGTCGTTATGGGGTTCACTTTTAAAACTGTCTTTCGTGTGAATTAAAACTGCACATGCCTGGACATCAATACGCGGGAGTCAGAGGCTTGAGCCGCGCCAGCCAGTTTGTCCATGCGTCGCTTTGGCAACAGGATACAAGCCGCGCGTGCGAGCCGGCATCAAGCGGTATCACTGAAATGCTGTTTATCTGCGCGATGTTAGTGTCGTTACCTTCCGTTCTGCCTGAGCATTCAGCCCGTGCACCAGAGAGAGAAAACGATCACGTCACTGCGCGAAAACAGCCTGAAAAAGCAGAAGAGGATTCGATGAATCCGATGGCTACGGCCAGCATTTCCTCTCTGAAAAATGATTGCCCGAGAGCGAAAAATAGAGCGGCGCAGCTGCTCTCAGAGGGGGATTTCCATTTTTCAGGCGTAAATCTGCAACAGAAAGACTCAAAAAAAATGCTTTTCCCCTATGAAATGAGGTTTTTCTCCAGTAGCATCCGCATTGCCATTGGGGAGTAGTTATCTCTAGTGGTGATTTATCAACTTCTAGAAGGAAAATCAATCATGGCAACTGCAAAAAAAGCACCGGCTAAAAAAGCGCCAGCAAAAAAGGCTGCTCCGGCAAAGAAAGTAGCTGCGAAAAAAGCAGCTCCTGCGAAAAAGGTAGCCGCTAAAAAAGCAGCTCCTGCAAAAAAGGTAGCCGCTAAAAAAGCAGCTCCCGCCAAGAAAGTTGCGGCCAAAAAGCCAGCAGCCAAAAAGGCGCCTGCCAAAAAGCGTACCCCCAACGCAGCATTCATGAAGGCATTGACCCTGAGCCCCGCATTGGCCGCAGTGGTTGGCGACAAGCCCCTGCCACGCACCGAGATCGTCAGCAAGCTGTGGACTTACATCAAGTCCAAGGGCCTGCAGGACAAAGTCAACAAGCGCATGATCAATGCCGACGAAAAGCTCAAGGCCGTATTCGGCAAGGCCCAGGTCTCGATGTTCGAGATGGCTGGCCTGATTGGCAAGCACGTCAAGTAATCAGCTTCTGCTGAATTAAAAAGGCCGGTTTTCACCGGCCTTTTTTTATTTGCGGAGCGTGACGCATCTATGTTTTATTTGCAGCAGACACCTTGAGTGCGTTCTGGGTAATCGAAGAGAGTGTTCCGCGCGTGGTGATGACCTCCGGGTCCAGCATGATTTCAATCACGGTGCCTTCATCACGCTCGAGCGCTGCAAGTAACTGGGCTTCAAACTCATCTGTGCGCGTGATGCGCACACCGGCATACCCATAAGCACGCGCCAGGGCTGCAAAGTCAGGGTTCATGAGATGTGAGCCGCTTTCATGCTGCGGATACTCCCGCTCCTGATGCATGCGTATCGTGCCGTACATGCCGTTGTTGAGGAGCACGATGATGGTCTTTGCTCCGTGTTGCACGGCGGTGGCCAGTTCCTGCCCGTTCATCAAAAAATCTCCGTCTCCCGCAATCGTGAACACCACACGCCCTGTCGTGATGGCCGCTGCGATGCCTGCCGGCACCCCGTAACCCATGGCACCCACAGTCGGTGCAAGTTGCGTCTTGAAGCCCTTGACCAGGCCGTGGTGCCTGAAAAAACGGTGTGTCCAGCTCGCAAAGTTACCTGCACCGTTGGTCAGCACGGCGTCCGCAGGCAAATACTTTTGCAGCAGCCCGACGATGGCCGGCATGTCGATATCGCCGGACAGCTTTTGCGGCTCGAGGTTGGCCAGGTAATCTTCATTTGCTGACGCAGTCCACGCCTCCCAGGGCAGGGAAACCGGTGCCGTCAGGACTTCAAGCGAGCGAGCGGCGGCATTCATGGTCGCGTTGATGGCCAGGTCGGCCTGGTAGACACGGTTGAGCTCTTCCGCGCTGCTGTGAATATGCACCAGCTTTTGTTTTGAACGGGGTGCCTCCAGCAGCGTGTAGTTGTTGGTGGTCATCTCGCCCAGCCTGGGGCCGATGGCAATGACGAGGTCGCTGGCCTTAATGCGCGCAGCCAGTTTGGGATTCAACCCGATGCCGACATCGCCGGCGTATTGCGGATGGTGATTGTCAAAGGTGTCCTGAAAACGAAAGGCATTACCGACAGGCAGCTTCCAGTTCTCTGCAAAGCGCTCAAGCGCTTGTGCGGCCTGCGGCGTCCAGCCACCACCACCGGCAATCACCATCGGCTGTTTTGATGCGAGCAGCATCTCCCGCAGCGTGCGCAATGAGCCTGGATCACTCCAGGCCTGAACGGCCTCGACACGCGGCAAGGGCTGCGCCTCGGTCATGCGAGTCAGCATGTCTTCCGGCAACACCAACACCACAGGGCCAGGCCTGCCGCTCATGGCGGTCGCAAATGCGCGGGCGATGTATTCCGGAATGCGGTTGGCGTCGTCGATACGCTCGACGCGTTTTGCAAAACCCTTTGTGCTTGGCCCAAAAAAACTGAAGTAATCGACCTCCTGGAACGCTTCCCGGTCGCGGCAGTCGCTGGCGACATCACCGACCAGCAACACCATGGGTGTCGAGTCCTGGAAAGCCGTGTGAACGCCTATGGAGGCATTGGTTGCACCCGGGCCGCGCGTCACCATGCAAACGCCAGGCCGGTTGGTCAGCTTGCCGTGCGCCTCCGCCATGTAGGCAGCGCCGCCCTCCTGACGACAAATTACAAACCGGATCCTGTCGCGGCGCGCGTGCAGGCCGTCAAGTACAGCCAGATAACTTTCGCCAGGAACCCCAAACGCATGAGTCACGCCCTGGGCCAGAAGGCAGTCAACTAAAAGGTGGCCAGCAAGTTTTGAAGTCATGCGGCTTATTGTGCCGCGCGGGAAGACAGGATTTCCTGAAAGCCGCCAGCAACTGAGCTACTCGGGCGTGGAACTGTCCCCGTCAGCGCCGCCAGCTTCAAGTGCCTGCCTGGCCAATTCCTCGTCCGTCAAAGGAGGCGCCTGCTCAAGAGCGGCGAGTTCCTCAAGAAACTCTGGCGACGCCTCCTCATGCTCCAGCAAAACCTCTTCAAGTTTTTGCCTGCCTGTCTCCACATGCACGGACGGCGAATGCAGTTCCGTCGGCGGTACGGGAAAGTTCTCGCCAAGCGCAAATTTGAGCCCCTCGGCCTTTTCATCAACCCAGGCCGCAAAATTACCGTCTTTGGGTGTGTTGGAATTATTCATGGCAGCTCCTTCTGGTTTCATATCGAACATCAATCAAGAACCATTACATTGCGACATGGACCTGCATGGCGTAAGGCAATGACTTGAATCATTTCACCAAAACCCCCTGGAGTCCATCACCGTCAGAACTGCAAGTCAAGCCTCCCAGCAGCTTGCTTTAATTCACCAAACAGTTAAATTAACGCTATGCCCAGCACGAAAGCCAAACCAGCAGAACCCCGATCGAGGGATGCAGACCGATCGCAACAAGCCATCCTTCTGGCAGCCCGGGACGAGTTCGCGCAGCATGGCCTCGGAGGCGCGCGGGTCGACCGCATTGCAGAGCGCGCGGACGTCAACAAGCGCCTGATCTACTACTATTTCACCAGCAAGGACGAGCTGTTCCTGGCCGTGCTTGAGAAAGCGTATGCAGATATCCGGGAAGCCGAAACCAAACTGCACCTGCGTGACATGCCGCCCACCCAGGCGATCCGTCGGCTGACGGAGTTCACCTGGGACTACTACCTCAGGCACCCGGAGTTTTTGACGCTTCTCAACAGTGAAAACCTGCACCAGGGCCGGCACCTGGCGATGTCGGGGCGCGTACGCCAGACAAACTCCCCGCTGGTGGAAACGCTCGCAGAAATCCTGGAACGCGGCCGCGCAGAAGGCCTGTTTCGCGGCGGCATAGATCCGATCCAGCTGTATGTTTCCATTGCGGGCATGGCCTACTTTTACCTTTCCAACAACTACACCTTGTCGGCCGTGTTCGGCCGCGACCTGATGACCCCCAAGGCGCACCATGAACGCCTGTCGCACATGTGCGATGTCATCCTAGGGTATGTACTTAGAAGCTGACTGAAATCAGCAATTGACGCGAGACCAAAGGCCTTCCTACAATCTGCAATTCACTCAATAGTGAATTAAGACCCGAAAAACTTGACTGCCGGGATCTACAACCAGACCAGGAGACCAGAATGAAATTCGCACGCCGCGCCGCCCTGTCCACACTCTCGACCCTCGCCTGCGCTGCTGCGCTGTCCCCACTGACGGTAGCCGCCCAGGGCGCCTACCCGAACAAGCCCATTCGTGTCGTTGTTCCGTTTGCTGCAGGCAGCACCACCGACATCATTGCCCGTGCGATTGCTGACAAGATGGGGGCCAGCATGGGCCAGACGCTGGTCATCGACAACCGCGGTGGCGCCAGCGGCACCATAGGCCAGCAGATGGTGGCCTCGGCCGCGCCAGACGGCTACACCATCATGATCCACTCGTCGTCGCACACAGTCAGCCCTTCGACGTTTGCAAAACTGCCTTTTGACACCGTTGCCGACTTCGCAGGCGTCACCCCGATTTCATCGACGCCCAACGTGCTGGTGATCTCCCCGTCGAAAAACATCAAGACCCTGCCAGAACTGCTGGCTGCCGCCAGGGCAAAACCCGGCAGCATGAACTTTGCATCGGCGGGCCAGGGGAGCGCCACCCATCTCAACGCCGAAAAATTCAAGCTCGCAGGCAAGATAGACGCCACCAACATCCCGTTCAAGGGTTCAGCAGAAGCCGTGACAGAAGTCATGTCAGGCCGCGTGGACTATTACTTCTCACCCATCGCGCCTGTGATCGGTCAGATCAGGAACGGCCAGCTGGTAGCTCTTGCCGTCGGTTCGCCCAAGCGCGCCACCGCGCTGCCCAATGTGCCCACAACGGCAGAAGCGGGCGTGCCCGGCTCCGAGTTCAACTTCTGGATCGGCATGATGACGCCCGCCAAAACGCCGCGCGACATCGTGAACCGCCTTCATGACGAAGTGCAAAAAGCCCTGGCAACGCCAGAGGTCAAGGAACGCTTTGCCGCCCTGGGTGCCGACGCATGGACGCTCAAGCCCGAGCAATTCGACGCCTATATCAAGGACGAGATCAAGAGCAACGCCGTGCTGGTGAAAGCCGCCGGCCTGGAAATCCAGAAACAGTAACCCTGCAAGCAACGACAAACAAGGACCACAGAAACACCATGGCTAGCCAACGACTAGGAATCATCATGCACGGCGTCACCGGACGCATGGGCATGAACCAGCATCTGATCCGCTCCATCATCGCCATCCGCAACCAGGGCGGCGTCACACTCTCCAATGGCGACAAGGTCATGCCCGACCCCATCATCATCGGCCGCAATGCCGAAAAGATGGAAGCGCTGGCCAAGGCGCACAACATCGCACGCTGGGGCACCGACCTGGACGCGGCACTCGCCAACAAGGACGACACCGTTTTCTTTGATGCCGGCACCACGCAGATGCGCCCTACGCTGCTGGCCAAGGCCATACGCGCCGGCAAACATGTGTACTGCGAAAAGCCGATTGCCACCAACCTCAACGAAGCGGTTGAAATCGCCCGCCTTGCAGAAAAATCAGGTCTCAAGCACGGCGCCGTGCAGGACAAACTCTTTTTGCCCGGCCTGCGCAAGCTCGACATGCTGCGCCGTGCCGGCTTCTTCGGTCGCATGCTCAGCGTGCGTCTTGAGTTTGGCTACTGGGTGTTTGAAGGCGATCTTCAGCCCATACAGCGCCCATCGTGGAACTACCGCAAGGAAGACGGTGGCGGCATGATTCTCGACATGATGTGCCACTGGCGCTATGTGCTCGACAACCTCTTCGGTGAAGTCAAGTCGGTATCGTGCCTCGGCACCACCCACATCCCGAAGCGCTGGGACGAGGCCGGACAGCCCTACGAATGCACGGCAGACGACGCAGCCTACGCCACAGCTGAACTGGTGGGCCATGGCGGCGAACAGGTCATTGCGCAGCTCAACATGTCATGGGCCACCCGCGTTCGCCGCGACGACCTTGTCACCTTTCATGTCGACGGTACCCACGGTTCTGCAGTGGCGGGCCTGACGGACTGCGTCGCACAAAACCGCGTCAACACGCCGCGCCCGGTCTGGAACCCCGACCAGAAGCAGATGATGAATTTCACCGACCAGTGGCAGGAAGTCCCGGACACCCAGGTCTATGACAACGGATTCAAGATCCAGTGGGAGCACTTCATTCGCCACGTCGTCGAGAACGAGCCCTACAAGTGGACCCTGCCTGAGGGTGCCAAAGGCGTGCAACTGGTCGAAGCCGCCCTGGACAGCTGGAAGGAACGCCGCTGGATTGACGTGCCCGCACTGAAGATCTGACGCTTTTCTTCCACAGCACCTGATTCAGACCGATGAGCAACACAGCTGCCACGATTGGCATCCTCGGCTTCGGCCTCGTCGGCCGCGCGCTGGCTGAACTGCTTCGTACCTGCGGCCATCGGGTGACGGGCTTTGATCCGTCACCTGCGGCACGCGAACAAGCGGGAACAGTGGGCATCACGCTTGTCGCCTCCCCCGAGGAGCTGGCGGGCCGTTGTGAGGTACTCATCATCTGCGTGCTGGACGACGCCATGCTGATCTCCTGCACAAAAGTCATAGCAGCGCAGCCTGGCATGGTCAAACTGGTCGTGAGTTGCGTGACTGCGAGCGTACAGGCGACAGAAGATGCTGCAGGACTTGTACAGGCGAGGCAAATCGACTTCGCTGATATGCCTTTGCTGGGTTCGAGCCGACAAATCGGCGAAGGCAAAGCGCTGGGACTGCTGGGGGCAAGTGAGTCCGTGTTTCAACGCTGGCGCGAATTATTTGCAGATGTCTGCCCCAGGTACCAGCATGTCGGCAAACCCGGTTATGGCGTGCGCGCCAAACTGGCATGTAACCTGGTTCTGGGCCTGAACCGCGCCGCGCTTGCCGAAGGGCTGGCGCTTGCCACAGCGCTGGGCCTGGACGGCACGGACTTTCTTGGCCTGCTGCGCGAATCACCAGCGTATTCACGTGCTGTTGATGTGGCTGGCCCACGCATGGTGGCGCGCGACTTCGCCCCCGCTTCACGTATACGCCAGCACCGCAAGGACCTCGCCCTCATCCTGCAACAGGGCGAGCGCGCCAACCTGAATCTTTCAATGACTGCGGCCCATGCCGAACTGCTGGACCGCGCCATTGCGCAAGGCCTGGGCGATATGGACAACGTGGCGGTCATCGCTGCCATCCTGCCCCCGGGCGCTACATTCCCAAACGGAAAATCTTCATGAGCATCACACTGCAACTGCCAGTTGCCTCCGGCAAGCTGGAAGCCTATACCCTGCGCGGCACATCGCCCATCAAACCAAAAGCAGGCATCACGTTCAACCGCATCGCCTACTCTGCCGCACACGTCGTTGCAGATCCGCTGGTGGCCGTTGACCCCTGGATTGATTGCGCCGTTGACTGGGACACCACCATCGCTTACCGACGCCATCTATGGTCGCTGGGCCTGGGCGTGGCCGAAGCCATGGACACCGCACAGCGCGGCATGGGCCTGGACTGGCCCACCTCGCTGGAGCTGATTCGCCAGTCCATCGACGCATCGAAAGACTTTGCCTCCAAAGGCGGCAGCGCATTGGTCGCTTCGGGCTGCGGCACAGATCACCTGGTGCTTGACAACGTCAAGACAGTCGATGAAGTCATCAAGGGCTATGAAGAGCAGATGGCTGCGATTGAAAAGCTGGGCGGCAAGCTCATCGTCATGGCCAGCCGCGCCCTGGCACGCGTGGCCAAAAGCCCTGCTGACTACGAGCGTGTGTATGACCGTATCCTGAGCCAGGCGAAGCAGCCGGTTGTGCTGCACTGGCTGGGCGACATGTTCGACCCTGCACTCTGGGGCTACTGGGGCAGCGGCAACGTCGAAGCGGCCATGGACACGGCGCTGGGCATCATCAACGCACATCCCGACAAGGTAGATGGCATCAAGATTTCGCTGCTCGACAAGGACAAGGAAATCGCCATGCGCAGGCGCCTGCCCGCCGGCGTCCGCATGTACACAGGCGACGACTTCAACTATGCCGAACTGATCGCCGGAGACGGCTTTGGCAGCAACGAGATGCATGGCAAGAGCGATGCGCTGCTGGGCATTTTTGATGCGATTGCACCTGCAGCCAGCGCTGCGCTCGGAGAGCTGGCAGCCGGCAATATCGAAAAATTCCACGCCATTCTTGGTCCCACCGTGCCGCTGTCGCGCCACATCTTTGCGGCACCTACCCGCTTTTACAAGACCGGTGTGGTGTTCATGGCCTGGCTCAATGGCCACCAGAAGCACTTCACCATGGTGGGCGGTCAGCAGAGCACACGCTCGCTGCAGCACTTTGCCGAGTTGTTCCGTCTGGCGGATGCGGCCAACCTGCTTGAACAACCCGAATTGGCCGCACACAGGATGAAAACCGTGCTCGCACTCCACGGTATCGAATAAAAGTTTCAGTCAATCAACTAAAACCTCTGGAGACAAACATGAACACCCGCTTATTCATCAAAACCTGCATCGCAGCAAGCCTGGCCCTGACTGCGTTTGGCGCCATGGCACAGGCCTACCCCACCAAACCCGTCAAGGTCATCATCCCCTTCCCGCCGGGCGGCACACTGGACGCCGTGGGCCGGCAACTGGCACAAAAGCTCAGCGAACAGATGGGCCAGCCCTTTGTGGTCGAGAACCGTGCAGGCGGCAACGGCACCATAGGCGGAGCAGCTGTCGCCGGTGCCCCGGCTGATGGCTACACCCTGCTGTTCAACGCCTCGACCTTCACCTCGGCACCCATGACCATGAAATCCGTGCCCTACGGCGTGGTGAAAGACTTCACGCCGATCGCGCTGGTGGCCAAGGCCCCGCTGTCGGTGGCCATCAACAAGAACCTGCCCATCACCGATGTCAAGTCGCTGGTGGCCTATGCCAGGGCCAACCCCGGCAAGATGACATTTGCGGTCGGCTCCATCGGCTCTGCCGGTCACCTGTCCACCGAGCTGCTCAAGCGTACAGCTGGCATTGAATACACCGTTGTGCCTTACAAGGGCACGGCACCGGCCTTTCAGGACCTGATTGGTGGGCAGATTGACGGTTTCATCGACCCCATCCTCGGCTCACTGCAATACCACAAGAGCGGAATGCTGCGCGTGGTGGCCGTCACGGGCGACAAACGCGCGCCCAACCTGCCGGATGTACCGACAGTCGCAGAAACCATTCCCGGTTACGAGTTCTACAGCTGGTACGGCCTGTGGGCGCCAGCCAAACTGCCTGCAGACATCACACGCCGCCTCAATGCCGAGACCAACAAGGCGCTCAATAGCGACATGAAGGAAAAGCTGATCCAGCAGGGTCTGGTGCTGACCCCAGGTACGCCTGAAGATTTTGCGAAGTTCCAGAGCGCCGACATGGCACGCTCGCAAAAAGTCATCACCGACGGCAACATCAAGCTCGAATGACCATGCAACGCGCCCTTGTCACCGGCAGCAGCTCAGGCATAGGCCTGGCCATCGCAGAACACCTGCTGGGCCAGGGCTGGGCCGTGAGTGGTTTTGACATTACGCCTCCGCGTATCTCGCATGCGGCCTTCGAGCCGGTCAAGGTTGACCTGTGCGACACGGCAGCACTTGAAGCTGCGGCGTCAAAGGTTCATGCTCACGCACTGGTGCATTCGGCCGGCGTGCTGCGTGTGGGCAAGCTGGGCGCGCTCAAGGCCGCCGACGCACAGCTGATGTGGCAGGTGCATGTCCATGCACTCAGCCGCATCGCCAATATCGTGGTGCCGAAAATGGCCGCCGCCGGATCAGGCCGTGTGGTCGTCATCGGCAGTCGCGTGTCGCATGGCTTTGCAGGACGTGGCGACTATGCCGCGACCAAGGCGGCACTCACCTCGCTGGCCAGGAGCTGGGCCGCAGAAGTCGTGGCCTCTGGTGTGACGGTGAATGTGGTGTCCCCGGCCGCCACACGCACCGCCATGCTCGATGCCCCCTCACGCCAGTCCTCCTCGCCGCGCGTGCCGCCCATGGGCCGGCTGATAGAGCCTTCAGAAATTGCCTCCATGGTGGCTTACCTGCTGTCACCGGCAGCCGCAGCCATCACCGGGCAGGACATACAGATTTGCGGCGGATCGTCGCTGGACTATTGACCCGAGAGTGAACGAGAAAAACACATGCGACAGATTGACAGTTACTCCCACATCCTGCCCCGCCCCTACTTTGAACGCATGGCCGAACTGGCCAAGGACAAGGGCGCCATCAAACGCTGGCTGACCATCCCGGTGCTGTATGACCTGGATGCACGCCTGAAGATGATGGAAGGCTTTCCTGGCTACCAGCAGATCCTCACGCTGTCGAGCCCGCCCATTGAACTGATCGCCGGGCCGGAAGACTCGCCTGAAATGGCGCGCCTGGCCAACGACAGCATGGCCGAGATACGCGACAAACACCCGGAGCAGTTCCCGGCCTTCGTCGCATCCCTGCCGATGAACAACGTGCCGGCAGCGCTTGAAGAGATGGAGCGCGCCATCATGCAGCTGGGCGCCAAAGGCATACAGATTTTCACCAACGTCGGTGGCCGGCCGCTGGACGATGAAGAGTTCTGGCCCATCTTTGAGGCTGCCGTCAACAAGTACGACGTACCAATCTGGATGCACCCGGCGCGCGGCGCCAACATGCCCGACTACGCCAGCGAGAAAAAATCGAAGTTCGAAATCTGGTGGACCTTCGGCTGGCCTTATGAGACCAGCGCCGCCATGACACGCATGGTGTTTTCGGGCTTCTTCGACAAGCTGCCGAACATGAAGCTCATCACCCACCACATGGGCGCGATGATCCCCTTCTTCGACGGCCGCGTCGGCCCCGGCCTCGACCAGTTCGGCAGCCGCACGTCTGACGAAGACTATGAAGGGCTGCTCAAGCGCATGGCCAAACGGCCCATCGATTACTTCAAGATGTTTTACGCCGACACGGCGCTCGCCGGCGGTCAGGCTGGCCTGCGCTGCGGCCTTGAATTTTTCAGCCCCAAACAGGTGGTGTTTGCCAGCGACTGCCCTTTCGACCCGGAAGGCGGCCCCATGTTCATACGCACCATTCCAGAAGCCATAGACGGCCTGGGCCTGTCCAAGGAAGACAGCGAAGGCATTTATTTCCGTAACGCGCTGCGCCTGCTCAAGATGCCCTGCGACTGCTGACAGCACATTCGCTTCCACATAACTATTTCGGAGACAGACATGAAAAAGACTTTCAAGGCCCTGACAGCCGTGTTGGCCATGGCAGCCACGATGACGGTACACGCCCAGGCCTGGCCCTCAAAACCCGTGCGCATCATCGTGCCGTTTGCACCCGGTGGTACGGTAGACGTCGTTGCCCGCACGCTGGCACAGGCATTGACGGAGCAGATGGGCCAACCCTTCGTGGTGGAGAACCGCGCGGGTGCCAGCGGCCTGATCGGCAGCGACATCGTGGCCAAGGCGCCAGCCGACGGCTACACCCTGCTGGTGCAGGCGCCCACGCTGATCGCCAGCCCGCTGATGCTCAAGACCGTTCCTTATGACGTCATTCGTGACTTCAGGCCCATCTCGTTATTGGGCTCGGTGCCCATGGTGATGGCGGCAAACCCGTCCGTGCCAGCCAACAACCTGAAAGAGTTTGTGGCACTGGCAAAAGCCAACCCCAAACAATATGCATTCGGTACGTCGGCCATCGGCTCGCCCATGCATGTGGCTCAGGCCTCCATCAAGAGCAATGCCAAACTCGACATTCCCATCATTGTTTACAAGGGCACAGCCGGTGCCATCAATGATGTGCTCGGCGGCCAGATCAGCGCCATCATCGACGCCATGCCGTCAACCTACCCGCACATCGCCAGCGGCAAACTCAAGGCGCTGGCCGTCACCACCAAAACCCGCCTGCCGCAAATGCCCAATGTGCCGACTGTGGCCGAGTCGGGTTTTCCTGAATTCGAAATGGTGTCCTGGTACGGCCTGTGGGCACCCGCCAAACTGCCTGATGACATCGCCAAAAAACTCAATGCCGAGGCAACAAAAGCCATGCGCTCGCCGAAGGTGACCGAGCGCCTGCGTTCGCAGAGTTTTATTTCCTCAAGCGGCACGTCTGATGATTTTGCGAAACACATCACCAAAGAGATTGCCACCTATTCGCGCGTCGTGCGCGATGCCAACATCCAGATCGAATAATTTCAAGGCCAGCTTCACTCATGCGCGATTTCACAAAAGACCACCGATGGCTGTCCATCAACACCGCCACGATTCGCAAAGACAAAGGCGCAGACCTGCCGCTGGACAAGATCATTGAGGCCTGCGTGGCGCGCGGCATCAAGGCCATATCGCCCTGGCGCGACCAGGTGGCCACTGTGGGCCTCGACAAAATTTCTGCCCTTGTCAAAAAGCACGGCCTGAAACTCTCGGGGTATTGCCGCGGCGGCATGTTCACGGCAGCCGATGCAGCGGGGCTGAAGGCCGCGCATGAAGACAACATTCGCGCCGTCGATGAAGCCTGTGAATTGAATGCCGCATGCCTGGTGCTGGTGGTGGGCGGCCTGCCTGGCGCGCTGGCAGGCCAAGCCGCGCACAAGGACATCGCGCTCTCGCGGCAGCAGGTCAAGGATGGCATCGCGAAATTGCTGGACTACGCCCGCAGCAAAAACATGCCGCTGGCCATTGAGCCCCTGCACCCCATGTATGCAGCAGACCGGGCCTGCGTCAACACCATGGAACATGCGCTCGACCTCTGCGACGAGCTGGACCCATCAAAGTCTGGCGCGCTTGGCGTGGCGGTCGATGTGTACCACGTGTGGTGGGACCCAAAACTTGAGGCGCAGATAAAACGCGCAGGCAAAAGCCGCCTGCTGGCCTTTCACGTCTGTGACTGGATGACGCCCACCACCGACCTGCTGAACGACCGCGGCATGATGGGCGACGGCGTGATTGACATCCCGAAGATACGGAGCTGGGTGGAGACCGAAGGTTTTTCCGGTTACAGCGAGGTCGAGATTTTTTCGACTGGCAACTGGTGGCAGCGTGGCCATGGCGAGGTACTGGATACCTGCATCGCGCGGCACAAGGCAGCGGTCTGAGGCGCTACCCTTCAGCCGCTTATTTAAAACGGTAAGACAGCGCCACGTAACCCGAGGCCTGCATCTTGCGGCTTACCAGCGGGCTGTTGGTGATGGCGGAGTCCAGCCACTTTTCGCGCAATTGCATGTTCAGGACCCAGGGGCCGTTGAGCGGCACGTCGGCTGCGAGCGCCAGCACGGGAATCGTGGAGGCGCTGGCGTTGTACGTCGCATAACCGCTGGCCAGGGTTTCAGCCGGGGTTACGCCATAAAGGTAATTCGTGTATTTGGCGCTACGGCGTTCCAGCCCTATCTGCGGATAGAAGGACACGTTGCCCAGCTTGAACTCGGCTGCATAAGTCGCCTCGATCAGCGACCCACGTGACTTGCCCGCATCAAAAAATGCATTGAAGATGAAAGCGCCGTAAGGCGTCTGCTGAAAAGTGCCTATACCCAGCGGAATGGGCGTGTCGCGGTTGGTCAGGCCGCTCAAAGCGGCAGTGTTGGCACGCCAGCCGTCCTGGCTGACGCGGCCCACCAGTTCAAGGTAGCCATTGCCGATCGGCAGGGTCTTGACGCCGAAGGTATCAACTCTGGCGAAGAAACGCCCGTAATCAAAAAATCCGTAAGGCAACAGGCTGCTGTCGGAGCCCTTGCTGCGGATGATGCCCTGCGCGCTGTAAACAGCGCCGCCAACATCACCGACCAGCCTGTCTGTCAGCGGCGCTGCCTGCGCATGCACTGCCGATGTGCACAGCAGCATGGCTGCTGCGGTGACAGATGCCACGACCGCACCGGTTTTGAATTTATTTACTGAATTTGTCATCGCCAGCCTCATGATGTTTTGGTAGTTCTGGAAGTTGCCGGCACAAGTATAGGCAGCTACGCTTGAAAAACCACAGGCATCGCGGCGGCTTGCAGCAGAAGGTCTTTGCAGGCGCGGTATAAACACCGCATGAATCATTCCCCTGCCGCCAACCGCCGCGGTATCCTGTGCATGGTGGGCGGCACGGCCAGCTTTGTGGCCAACGATGCCCTCGTCAAGTTTGCAAGCCAGAGCATGCCCAGCTCGCAGCTCATTTTTATTCGGGGCGCGTTGTCAGTGCTTCTGATCCTGGCCGTGGCCTATGCCTTGCGCACGCCGGTGCGTGTGCCGCCGGGCACGCGGAGCTGGGTCACAGGCCGTGCGCTCGTTGATGCGCTGGCGACCATGCTGTATCTCGGTTCGCTGTTTCACCTGCCGATTGCCAATGCCATTGCCATCACGCTGGCCGCGCCGCTGTTCATGACCCTGTTCGCTGCGCTCTTCCTGGGCGAGCGGGTCAACCTGGCGCGCTGGCTGGCCGTGGGTGCCGGGTTTACCGGCGTACTGCTGGTGGTGCAGCCGCGGGCCGATGGTTTCAACTACTACGCGTTGGTGTGCCTTCTGGCAGCGCTTTGCCATGCGTCACGCGACCTGATGACGCGCCGCATTGATGCGGGCGTACCGTCCATCATCGTCACGCTGACCACGGCGCTGGCCGTCACAGTCATATCGGGGGGACTGACGCTGGCGCAGACCTGGAAGCCTTTCAGCGGGTTTGAATTCGGTGTCCTGCTGCTGGCAGCGGCGTTTCTGGCTGGCGGCTATTACCTGACGGTCTGCAGCATGCGGTTTGGCGAGTTGTCGGTGGTTGGGCCCTTCCGCTACAGCGGCATCATTGTGGCGCTGGTGCTGGGATACCTGGTCTGGCAGGACATTCCGAATGCCATTGCCTGGTGCGGTATTGCCCTGCTGGTGGGCTCAGGCCTTTACATGCTGCGGGGTGACAAGCGCAGCACGTCGGCGCAAAGCGCGGCAGACACGCCGCTGGCCTGAAGAGCCCGCTCAGGCGGTAACGAGTGCCGTGCGCCTCACGCGCCGGACATTGAAGGCGCTGGCAATCAGCACGCCCTGCACCAGGGCCAGGCCGAGCAGCACACCACGATACTGGCCGTGGTCCATCATCAGGCCGAAGATCAGCGGCGACACCGCACTGCCGATGTCCAGCCCCGCATACACGACGCCATAGACCCGGCCGGAGGCGTTGTCCGGCGTCGAGCGCTTGACCAGCAAATCGCGCGATGGCCCGGCCATGCCGGATGCAAACCCCATCAGGCCAAACAGCACCGGCACCACCCAGGCCGGGTAGCTGCCCAGCGCCAGCAGCAGGGCCACGCCGGCGGCCAGGCCAAAACCGATACCCACGATGCGCTCGCAACGCGTCGGGTCCGATGCCAGAAAGCCGCCCAGCACCATGCCGCCCGCGCTGCACAGCATGTAAATCGTGAGGCAACTGGCGACCAGCGAGATCGGCATGTCGTGCAGGTGGCGCGCAGCTTCAGGTGCAAAAGCCTGCACCAC
>JAZKCB010000134.1:0-8226 GCA_040388335.1 Pseudomonadota bacterium
GGCGAAGGCTGGGTCACGGCTGAATACGGCATGCTGCCGCGCGCCACGCACACCCGCAGCGACCGCGAAGCCGCACGTGGCAAGCAGAGCGGCCGCACGCAGGAAATCCAGCGCCTCATTGGTCGCTCGCTGCGCACCGTGTTTGACCTGAAAAAGCTGGGCGAGCGCACCATCTACATCGATTGCGACGTGATCCAGGCCGACGGCGGTACGCGTACTGCCAGCATTACTGGTGCGTTTGTCGCCGCGCAGGATGCCGTCAACACGCTGCTTGCCAGCGGCAAGCTCAGCGAGACGCCCATCCTGGACCACGTCGCCGCAATTTCGGTCGGCATCGTCGAAGGAACGCCGCTGCTGGACCTCGAATACACCGAAGATTCGGCCTGCGACACCGACATGAACGTTGTCATGACGGGTGCCGGCAATTACGTTGAAGTGCAGGGCACGGCCGAAGGCGCAGCCTTCTCGCGCAAGGAAATGGATGCGCTGCTGGTGCTGGCCGAAAAAGGCATACGCGAGCTGGTCGTCATGCAGACCACGGCGCTGGCAACGGCATAACCAATACGGGAACACCGCAACACCGGCCTTCCTGTCATGAAAATCATCCTCGCCTCCAACAATGCCGGCAAGCTGGCCGAACTGCAGGCCATGTTTGCGCCGCTGGGCGTGCAGCTGGTGCGGCAGTCCGAACTCGGTATTCCCGAGGCGGAAGAGCCGTTTCATACCTTTGTTGAAAACGCATTGGCCAAAGCCCGCCACGCAGCCCGTCTTGGCGGCCTGCCCGCGATTGCCGACGATGCCGGTCTCTGCGTCGATGCCTTCGGCGGCCTGCCCGGCGTTGACACCGCGTATTACGCGACGCAGTTCGGCTATGAAAAGGGCGATGCCAACAACGTGAAGGCCCTGCTTGAACAGATGGCCAACATCTCGCATCGCCGCGCCGCACTGGTCAGCACGCTGGTGGCCGTGCGTTCTGCAGATGACCCCGAGCCGCTGATTGCGGCTGGGCGCGTGGTCGGCGAAATTGCCCAAGAGCCGGTTGGCAGCAACGGTTTCGGTTTTGACCCGGTGATGTTTGTGCCGGAATTCGGCCAGACCTTTGCACAACTGCCGGTCGATGTCAAAAATGCCAACAGCCACAGGGGCAAGGCGGCGCGCCAGATGATGGAATTGATCAAGGACAGATGGCTTTAAATATGGCTCCCCCCGTTGCCTTCGCACTTCGTGTCGCGGCCTCCCCCTCAAGGGGCGACACCAGCGGCCCTCCTAAGCCGGTTCCGCGGTGTCTGCTTGCACGGAGCGCTACCGCTTGGTGCGGCATCTTGCTTGCGGCATAAGGCATTGAGGTGAAAGACATCCAGCACTACATGCGCAGCGGCACGCTGCAGCTGGGCGCATTGCCGCCGTTGTCTCTGTACGTGCACTTGCCCTGGTGCATACGCAAATGCCCCTACTGCGACTTCAACTCACATGAAGCCGTGGGCGAGATGCCAGAGCAGGCGTACATCAATGCGCTCGTCGCCGACCTCGAATCCTCGCTGCCGCTGATCTGGGGCCGCACGGTGCACAGCATCTTCATCGGCGGCGGCACGCCCAGCCTGTTTTCACCGCCGGGCATTGATCGCTTGCTTGGCGACATCCGCGCGCGTGTGCGGCTGGAGCCGGACTGCGAGATCACTTTAGAGGCCAACCCCGGCACGTTTGAGAAAGACCGCTTCAGGGCCTTTCGCAGCGCCGGTGTCACGCGGCTGTCGGTGGGTGTGCAGAGTTTTAACGATGTGCACCTCAGGGCGCTGGGCCGCGTGCATGATCGCGCGCAGGCCATCGCGGCGGTGGAAGAAGCATCGCAGGCCTTTGACACTTTCAACCTCGACATCATGTATGCGCTGCCCGGCCAGACCATGGACGACCTGGAGGCCGACATGCGGCAGGCGCTGGCGCTCAAGCCCCCGCACATCTCCATCTACCACCTGACGATTGAAGCAAACACATACTTTGCGAAGTTCCCGCCGGTGGTGCCTGAAGAAGACGCCGCCTACGCCATGCTCGACAGGATCACCGAGCTAACGGCAGAGGCGGGCCTCAACCGTTATGAAGTCTCGGCCTATGCCAGACACGGCCATCAGTGTTTTCACAACCTTAACTACTGGCAGTTTGGTGACTACCTCGGCATTGGCGCGGGGGCGCACGGCAAGCTCAGTTTTGCGCACCGCGTGATGCGCCAGGTGCGCTATCGCGAGCCAAAGCTCTACATGGAAAAAGCCATGGCCGGCGATGCGGTCACGCAAGAAACGGAGATCAGCCGCGCCGAGCTACCGTTTGAATTCATGCTGAACGCGCTGCGCCTGAAAGACGGTTTCAAACTGCAGGACTTCACCGAAAAAACCGGCCTGCCCGTCACCGCCATCCAGCAGGGGCTGGATGACGCCGAACGCAAGGGCCTGATCGAGCGGGACTTTGTTCGCGTGAAGCCGACGGTGCGCGGCTTTGACTTTCTCAATGACCTTCAATCGCTGTTTCTGTAGGCGGCACCCACAACGTCATGGACACCTCCAGCATTCTTCTTCTCGTCGTCAGCGCCTCCATCAGCTTTGCGCTGGGCCGCTTCATCGTCTTTTTGCGCGACAAAAAGCGCAATGCCGACAAGGAAAAAGCCAGGCTGAAGGCTGCTGAGGAGCTGAAGAACCGGCCGCCTGAGCCTGAATCCCTGAACAAGGCCAAACGCAAACGGCAGTTGCGTGATGTTGGGCGGCAGGGCGACTGAGTTCTTGATTCTTACGTTTTTTGTAACAATTTCTATAATTGATACGAAAAATTCATCTAATTCAAGAGTTGAAACCGCCCAAACCGAGGTTCCCCGCGATAAAAAGGCTGAAAACAGCCATTTTTAGATGCCAAAAATGGCTTCAGGCCAATAGAAACGGGCGTGAGTAGCTATTTATTTGATAGCGTTGACTGCCTTTGAAAGTTCAGGCTTTTTGGGTGTGGCGGTTGCCGCCCACCGTGATCCAGGTCATCAGCATGGACACCAGCGCGCAGGCGGCAATGCCGGCCACCATCGGGCGGGCCGTGCCGTCCACAAACAGGCCGGTGATGGCCATGACGACGGCGCCGGTCACAAACTGCAGTGTGCCCATCAGCGCTGACGCGGTGCCGGCCAGCGCACCGTGCTCCTCCAGCGCCAGCACGGCGGTGGTCGGGATCACCAGGCCCAGAAAGCCGAAGCCGATGAACAACAGGGCCAGCATGACGTCAAGGCGGTCAATGCCCGACAGGTTGAGTACCAGCAGCAGCGCCATGAAAGCGGCATAACCGACAACCGCCACCTTCACCATGGGCACCATGCCAAAACGCTTGCCCAGCTTGCCGGTGAACTGCGATACGCCGATAAAGGATGCCGCATTGGCCGCAAACGCCAGGCTGTACTGGCGCGGGGTCAGGCCGTAGTGGTCAATCACAATGAAAGACGAATTGGCCAGGTAGGCAAAAAAGCTTGAAATGCCGAAGGCGCCTATGAAGACGAGGCCCAGAAAGTGCCGGTCGCGCAGCAGGATGCCGTAGCCCTTCAGTGCGCTGCCAAAGCTGCTGCCGATGCGCTCTTCGGGCGGACGGGTTTCGGGCAGGCTGGTAGCCAGCAGGACCAGTCCGAACAAGGCCGCCACGGTCACCGCCCAGAACACGCTGCGCCAGCCGATGAACTCGATCAGCAGGCTGCCTGCCAGCGGCGCCAGGATTGGCGACACGCTGAAGACCAGCATCAGCAGCGACATGATGCGCGCCGCATCATGGCCGGTGTGCAGGTCGCGCACGACGGCACGCGGAATCACCATGCCGGCGCTGGCACCCAGGCCCTGAATGAACCGAAGTATGACCAGCGTCTGGATGTCTGGCGCCAGGGCGCAGCCCACGCTGCCCACGGCAAACAGCACCATGCCAAAGTACAGCGGCGCCTTGCGGCCGACCATGTCTGACAACGGGCCGTAGATGATCTGCCCAATGCCCAGCGAGATGAAAAACGCCATCAGGCTGGCCTGCACCGCATTCATGGATGCACCCAGGCTTTGCCCAATGGAGGGCAGGGCGGGCAAATACATGTCGATGGCAAACGGCCCGATGGCCGAGAGCAAGCCCAGCACAAGCGCGGTCTTGAAGAAATTGCTTTTCATGAAAGGTCGGTATCTGGAAGCAGGGGTGGCGGGCGTCACGCGGCTGCTGTGGCTGAAAGTTTTGGGGGATCGCCATGCCGAAGTCGCCCATGCGTTGTCGGCAATCTGGAGGTGCACAGCCGCATGAAAGGCGGTCGGTGCGGCTTGCGAAATGAGTGGGGGAATCTAACACAGGCTGCTTTTTT
This sequence comes from Pseudomonadota bacterium, assembly GCA_040388335.1. Classification (GTDB taxonomy): domain Bacteria; phylum Pseudomonadota; class Gammaproteobacteria; order Burkholderiales; family Burkholderiaceae_C; genus Polaromonas. Next base: position 4,352 of record JAZKCB010000134.1, read on the forward strand.
GCGCAGGCAGCCTGGCCCTTGCCCGGCGAACAGCCCCACGCCGGCGTGCCCGGAAGGGTTTGGCACAACAGGGGCAATCGTATGTTCGGTAGCGCACAGACACGGCGTGGCCGTAACTTTCAAACTCTGGTGGCAAGCCTTCAGTTGCGACACGGCCGACGGCCAGGACACTACGCCATGATGTGGAATATGAATCTTCTTCTTGCCCTGATGGTCGCGATTTGCGCTCTTTGCGTGCTTGTATTTGGCAAGATCATCTGGGAGCTGCACGCGCAACGCCGGCGCGAAGCGCTGCTGGCTTCCATGCGCCGGGAAAACCAGGTTTTGCGGGGTCGTTGAGTTTTTGGGTGGCACGTTTGGAAAAACGTGCGAGGGTATGGCGGAAGCGGTGGCTTTCGTACAACACTTTGATACCTCAAGTCGTATCAATGTCGTTCGAATTCATGCAAGCACCTACTATTAGGACGTTTCAATCAGCCAGGTGAACAAAGGGAAGGCCGATGAGTCAAGATTTCGACATGTTTGGAAATTCCAAGCAACCTCACAACAATTTGCTGGCGCAAATGCTCGCAAAAAAGCCAGAAATTACGAGCGCTTGGTACAACAACCAAGAAGTGACCTTGGACGGATACACGTTTAAAGGATGCAGATTTGATAATTGCAAATTGCGCGTGTATTCATCAAATTTTGTACTTGATAAATGTCATATCGGCGAAGACTGCATGATTTTTTTTGGCAATGATCAAATTAAAGTCATACAACTGTTTAATCTAAGAAATCAATGGATTGCGAAAGATTTTCCAAACTTCGCTCCTCTTCAACATGCTGATAAAACAATATCAATTGGCGTTTAGAAGCAGAGAATGGTTACAAAGCTCGATGCCCAGGTTGACGCGCAACTTAAACTGCTGCCAAGTAGAAGTCAGGTATTTGTTCTAGGTCTTTTGGTCTTGAGTGGACTCGGTTTTTTTGTTGGATGTGCATTTCTCTGGCACGAAAAGCCCTCGGCTTGGGTCCCGTTCTTATTCTGCGTGGGATTTCTATTAGCAGGTGGTTTTGCGTGGCAGCGATCACAAGGTGATACTGATCTTGATGGCGCACATCCCACAAAGTTGAATTTAGCGGCGGGAACAATTCAGTTGGAAACGGACTCGCGGACTCTGTCTAGCCGAGAAAAAATTCAGCACATTGGATCGCTAATTAGCATGCTCGGCCACCGTGATGTATTGCCGGAACCGGATGGACTCGTTTCCGCGTCGGGAGAACCCTTACCAGAGCAGAAACAAGAAGCGATAGCCCGCGTTACCGCCGCAAACGAGGAAGCAGCACATGCGGCTGTAGTGGCTGCAAAGATACTTTGTGGAACAGACGAACCTAGCGGTCTGTTTACCTATGGCGCGGCCCCTTCCAATATTCCCGAAAATCCAAAAGCTGTCGCTATGAATCAAAGTGTGGATAGCCAGTCCAGCCCTCAAAATGGTGAGACTATCTAAGTGAAGAGTGACCTGGCTTGTGAATCCTATAAACAGCACGCTTTATAGTCGACTCATGAACGTCAAAGACTCGCGCCAACGTTCCAAGTGTGTAGAGGCCGCTATCCCACAGCTGCAGCGCTGCGGCTTCGTCATGAGGTGATATTGAGCGCTTTCTTCCGCAATGTATACCGTTACCCATTGCAATCGCTTGCCCAGCCATCGAACGTTCACGAATCAACGAGCGCTCAAACTCGGCTACGTTCGCGTTCTGCCCTTCCCTTGGCGACGTAGCGCAAAATACGACGGTCACTTTCAAGGAGGCAGCGATGAAGATTTCCTACGTACCGGGTGCCGATTTGCGCGACGACGATGCAGCAATCGTGAAGGCCGTCAACAAGGAGGCGTTCCCCGGTGGTGGGAACACGATGGTTATCGGCGTACGCAACCAGGTCGGGGCGATTTACCTCAAGGTCGAGGCGGTAGGCTTGGCCGAATTTATGGGCGTCATCGGCTGTTTTGAGAAGCTCAAGTTCACTGATGAACTTGAGGACAGCGGATCTATGAAAGACGGCTGCGACGCCATTTTTAGCAAATAGCTGCGAGCGCGGTGAGTTTTCAGCGGGGCGATCGCGTAAAGCGATGAGGGTTTGCGCGTTCACAGCAATGCCCCCGGATGAAGCAGAATTGCGGGACCAAAGGAGGGAGTGCCCGTGAAGTTGTCTTGGTTGATAGTTGGTTTATTTGTGCTTTTCTTTGTGGTGGCCCTGACCAAGAAGAAGGGCAGCAGCCGGTACACATCGCGAATTCCGCCGACTGCGCGACCGCCACTGACGCGGCGAGAACAAGAGTTGTTCCTGATGCTGTGCTCGGCATTTCCTGCTCCCCGCTTTTTCGTACTGTCGCAGGTGGCTTTCAGCGCGCTGCTAACTTCTCGCGACCAATCCGTGCGGAATGGCTTCAATCGCAAAGTGGCGGACTTTGTACTTTGCGATGGTGAGCTGAAAGTTATTGCAGTGATTGAGCTTGACGATTCGTCCCACGCTGGCCGAGAAGACAAAGACGATGCAAGAGATAGTCTGCTGACCGGCGCGGGGTACAGAGTGCAGAGATACCAGCGGATGCCTGATATTGCGAGACTGCGTGATGACTTTTCAAGCCAGACCCCGGGGCGGATAGAGCCGAGGTTCTGATTCATGGACGGCGTTCCTTGAGTTGAGTTGTTCAGAGACTTTGAACAACCGGAACGTTAAGAGGCCTTGAACCACTTGCATAGATTTTTCTGCTATGAACGTAAAGGGGTAGTTAACATGCAAACAACCATGGAATTAGTTCGACAAAGCGCTGAATGTGCAGCACGCCGCAGCTTTGGGCGCGTGACTTCAACGTAACGCGAGCCACGTTCTCAATGGCTCAAAAACAAAAGCGTTTAAGCCCACTTCTCGCTGGGAACACCGCGGCTGAACTAGGCGAAGATCCCGAGCACTGGATTGCCGTTGCAGCAATGGAGGCAGAGCCGGAAAGCGAGTTACTAACACGGCTGAAAAAAATCAAGGGTATGGCGGAAGCGGTGAGATTCGAACTCACGGAGGACTCACATCCTCGGCAGTTTTCAAGACTGCTGCATTCAACCGCTCTGCCACGCTTCCGGATCCGAGAGTTTAACCGCTGGCCGGGCCAGCGCGGGGCCAGGCCTGAAAAAATCCCCTCAGCCAGCCTGCAGCATGCCTTTTGTCTCGATGAATGCCACGACCTCCGCCAGCCCTGTATTGGTCTTGAGGTTGGTCATCACAAAGGGTTTGAGACCCTTGGGCGTTGTGCGCATGCGAATGGTGTCTGCCTCCATCACTTTCAAATCGGCACCTACGTAAGGCGCGAGGTCGGTCTTGTTGATGACGAAGAGGTCGCTCTTGGTAATGCCGGGGCCGCCCTTGCGGGGGATTTTTTCGCCGGCTGCGACGTCGATCACGTAGATGGTGAGGTCGCTGAGTTCGGGGCTGAAGGTGGCGGCCAGGTTATCTCCGCCGGATTCAACGAACACTACGTCTGCATTCGGGAAGTCCACCAGCATGCGGTCAATGGCCTCTAAATTGATGGACGCATCTTCGCGAATCGCCGTGTGTGGGCAGCCACCGGTCTCCACGCCCATGATGCGGTCGGCATCGAGCGCGCCGCTCACGGTGAGGATGCGCTGGTCTTCCTTGGTGTAGATGTCGTTGGTGATGGCGACCAGGTCGTACTTTGCCTTCATCGCCTTGCAGAGCATTTCAAGCAGCGTGGTTTTGCCGGAGCCGACCGGCCCGCCTATGCCGACGCGCAGGGGCGGGAGTTTTTTGGTGCGGTTGGCGATGTGGTGCATGGTCATGAGCGAAACAATCGTGAGTATTGGGTTTCGTGTTGCGA
>JAZKCB010000135.1:0-7446 GCA_040388335.1 Pseudomonadota bacterium
GCAGCAGGCCAAAGGCGTATTCGCCCTCGATCTTGATGGTCGCGCCCTTGATGCCTGCCGTGTCGCCCGGGGTTTCGTCTTCAATGGTGGTCTTGAAACCCTTGCGCTCGGCGTACTTCAGGTACTGGCGCAGCAGCATGCTGGCCCAGTCGCAGGCCTCGGTACCGCCGGCACCGGCCTGGATGTCCAGGAAGCAGGGCAGCGGGTCGGCCGGGTTGTTGAACATCCGGCGGAATTCCATTTTTTCGACTTCAGTCGCCACCTTGGCGGCTTCGCCTTCAATGGCCTGCATGCCGGCTTCATCGCCTTCGTCTTTCGACATCTCGAAGAGTTCGGTGTTGTCGGCCAGCTCTGATGTCAGGCGGTCGATGACGTGGACCACGTCTTCAAGGGATTTTTTTTCCTTGCCGAGTTCCTGCGCGCGTTTGGGGTTGTCCCAGACCTTGGGGTCTTCGAGCGCGGCGTTGACTTCGCTCAGTTTTCGTTCTTTGGCAGGGTAGTCAAAGATACCCCCGAAGTTCATTGACCCGGTTGCTCAGGTCCGCGAGCTGGTTGCCGATGGTGTTGATGTGTTCTGCGTCCATGAGAAAGGTGTCCTGTGAGTTCTGGGGTTCAACCCGCTATTTTCTCATGCCCGGAACCCGCAGCTCCCGGAGGGGTTTACAGGCTCAAGCAGCGGTTTCAGGCGACTTCAGGGGCAGGGTGATGATGAAGATGGCCCCCTCACACGGGCGGCTCTCGACGCTGATCTGCCCGCCGTGGGCCTCCACCAGCTGGCGGGTGATGAAAAGGCCCAATCCCAGGCCGCCGGTCCCGTCATTGCCGGCCGCACGCTCAAACTGCTCAAAAATACGTTTCTGGTCTTCGTCAGAGATGCCCATGCCTTCGTCGCGGACCTTGATGCTCACCCTGTCGGCCGTGCTTTCGGTGCTGACGTGCACCGGTTTACCCTTGCCGTAGCGCAGCGCATTGGTCAGCAGGTTGATCACGACCTGCTCGATGCGGAACTCATCCCATGTGCCCTTGACGGCCTCGCCCGGCTCCAGCGTGATGGTGCTGCCGGCAGCGCTGGCCTGGTTGGACAGGTTGCCGACCACGCGCGCGAGCAGGGCCTGCAGATCGACTTCACTGGGGCGTATCGACAGGCGGTTGCTGCGGATGCGCGAGACGTCCAGCATGTCGTCAATCAGCCGCACCATGGACTGGATCTGCCGCTGGTCACGCGCCACCATTTTTTGCAGGTAGGCCGCATCAAAGACGGCGGTGTTCCCGCGGTCCAGTTGCATCTTGCGCAGCTGCGCCTCCAGAAACAGCGTGTTCAACGGCGTGCGCAGCTCGTGCGCCACCATGGACATGAAGTCGTCGCGCATGCGGACCGCGTTTTGCAGTTCCCCCTGCGTGACCTGCAATTCATGCAGCAAGACCTCCTGCTCCTGCCGGCTTTTTTCGAGGGCTTCAACCTGCCTGCGGGTTTCGTTGCGCTGCTTGTACAGCTCGACAAACACATTGACCTTGCTCCTGACGGCGTCGATGTCCAGCGGCTTGTAAAGAAAGTCGACCGCGCCGGTCTCATAGCCCTTGAAGGCGTAGTTGAGTTCCTTGCCCGCCGCGCTGACAAACACGATGGGGATGTGGCGCGTTTTTTCGGTACCGCGCATCAGTTCTGCGAGCTCGAAGCCGTTCATGCCGGGCATCTGCACATCAAGGATGGCCATGGCAAATTCGTTGTCCAGCAGCAGCGCCAGCGCATCTTCGCCGCACGATGCTTGGTAGATGGTGCGGTCGTCCTGCCGTATCAGGGCATCCAGCGCGAGCAGGTTCTCGGGCAGGTCGTCAACGATCAGGATATTGGCGCTGTTATCGCTCAGCATGAGGTTTGGTCCAGTTGGAGGATCAGTTTGCGGATGGCGTCCAGCCTGAGGATCAGGTCCGGGTGGAGTTTGCGGATGGCGGCTTCGGGCATGGTGGCGACCTGGGCTTCGGCCGGGTCCTGAACCACCGTCAGCCCGCCTTTTTCACGAATTCTGGCCAGGCCGGTCGCGCCGTCGTAGTTGGCGCCAGTGAGCAAAATGCCGGCGAGCCTGTCACCATAAACATCGGCTGCCGACTCCATGAGCAGGTCGATGGAGGGGCGCGAGAAATGAACCGGCGCCTCGCAGCTCAGCGAGAAGCTGCGGTCCTGCTCAATCGACAGGTGATAACCCGCACCCGCAAAATAAAGCGTTGCCGGTTCTATGCTGGCCTTGTCTGTCGCTTCCCGCACCGCAATAGCAGAGCGATGCTGGAATATCTCTGCCAGCCGGCTCTCGCGGTCATCGGGGAGGTGCAGCACCGTCACCACTGGCAGACGGAAGCTTTCAGGCAGGGCTGAGAGCAGGCCCAGCAAGGCATTAACCCCGCCGGCTGAGGCGCCAATGACGATGGCCTCAAAGCGGCGTTGTGCCAGTGCCTCGGTGATGGGGTCATTTTTTTCCATGGCCTAGCGTTTCCGGAATATGCGTTCGGGTTTGTCGAGTGCATCAAAGCGGGTGGCATACGACGAAAAATCGATGCTCTCCTTGCTGCCCAGGCCGAGAAAGCCGCGGTGGCTGAGGGACTCATGAAACAGGCCGAGCGCCCTGTCCTGCAGGGGCTTGTTGAAGTAGATCAGCACATTGCGGCAGAGCACCAGCTGCGTTTCAGAAAACACGCTGTCTGTGGCCAGGCTGTGGTCGGCAAAGGTGATGTTCTCGCGCAGCGTCTTGTCGAAAACAGCCGCGTTGTAGGCGGCGGTGTAGTAGTCTGAAAACGCCTTTTTGCCGCCGGCCTTCTGGTAGTTGGCCGTGTGGCTCCTGATGCTGCCGATCGGGAAAATGCCCTGCCGCGCCTTGTCGAGTGAGGTCGGGTTGATGTCGGTGGCGTAGATCAATGAACGCTCCAGCAGGCCTTCTTCGCGCAGCAGGATGGCCAGTGAATAAACCTCTTCGCCCGTGCTGCAGCCGGCGATCCAGACCTTGATGGACGGGTAGGTGGCCAGGCGCGGCATGACCTGCTCACGCAGCGCAAGAAAAAACGTCGGGTCGCGAAACATCTCGCTCACCGGGATGGTCAGGTACTGCAGCAGCTGTGTGAACATCGCCGGGTCATGCAGGATGCGCGACTGCAACTCCGAAATCGTCGGGCAATCAAATTGGGACAGGGCATGCAAAACGCGGCGCTTTTGCGATGCGCCGGCGTAGTCCCTGAAGTCGTAGCTGTAGCGCAGGTAAATGGCTTCCATCAGCAGGCGAAGTTCAATCGCCTCACTGGAAGCTTGCGCATCGCCTGCGTGTGTGGGTACCGGGATCGGTGTTTCTTTCTCCATGCTCAAAGGCGTTCCAGACTCGGCATCCAGACGCGCAGGAGCGAGAACAGCCGGTCAAGGTCTATGGGCTTGGCCAGGTAGTCATTGGTGCCGGCCTTGAGGCATTGCTCCTGGTCGTCCTTCATGGCCTTGGCCGTGACGGCAATGATGGGGAGCTTCTGGAAGCGTGGGTCCTTGCGAATGCGGCGTGTGGCTTCAAGGCCATCCATGCCCGGCATCATGACGTCCATCAGCACCAGGTCGATGTCTTTCACCTCGTCGAGCTTGCTGATGGCTTCAAAACCATTGCGGCCGATTTCAACATGCACGCCTTTTTGCTCCAGCGCGCTGGTCAGCGCAAAGATGTTGCGCACATCGTCATCGACCAGCAAGATCTTGCGGCCCTCAAACACGCGGTCGCGGCTGCGGGCCGTCTTGAGCATGGTCTGGCGTTCAGCGGACAGCTCGGACTCGACCTTGTGCAAAAAGAGCGTGACTTCATCGAGCAGGCGCTCGGGCGAACGGGCGCCCTTGATGATGATGGAGCGGGAGTACTTCAGCAGGTCGGCTTCTTCATCGCGCGTGAGGTTGCGGCCGGTATAGACGATGACGGGCGGGAAGGAGCAGATGTCTTCCGTCGACATGCGCCTGAGCAGTTCGCTGCCCTGGATGTCGGGCAGCTTCAGGTCGATGATCATGCAGTCGAAGATGGTGTTGGACAGCAGGGCCAGCGCCTCGCTGCCCGTGGCCACTGCGGTGATCTCGACATCGTCGTCGGCGATCAGGTGTGTCACGCTCTGGCGCTGCAGGTCGTCGTCTTCCACCAGCAGTACTTTTTTGACCTTTTGCGTGAGTTTGTCTTCCAGCTTCTTGAAGACTTCTTTCAGCTGCTCGCGCGTGGTCGGTTTGGTGGCGTAGCCGATGGCACCCATCTGCAGGGCGGCGGCGCTTCTGTCCTGTGCAGAGATGACATGCACGGGGATATGCCGGGTCTGCGCGCTTTCCTTCAGGCGCTGCAGCACCGACAGGCCCGACTGGTCGGGCAGGCCCATGTCCATCAGGATGGCGTGGGGTACAAACTGGCTGGCCAGCGCAAAGCCGTCTTCTGCCGAATGCGCGACCAGGCAGCTGTATTGCAGTTCGTGCGCCAGGTCGTAAAGGATTTGCGCAAATGCGGTTTCGTCTTCAATCACCAGCACCAGGCGTTTTTTGATGGGCAGGTGCCTGTCGTCGGCGAATGCCGGGGTGGCGGGCAGCACCTTTGCTGGCGCTGGGGCGGCAGCTGCCGGTGACGCAGGCCTGACCTGCACAGCCGGCGCGGCATGGGCGATGTCGCCCTGTGGCCTGCTCCAGTTGTAGGGAAGCAGCAGGGTGAAGGTGCTGCCTTGGCCTTCGGTACTTTCCACCGTGATGGAGCCGCCCAGCAAAGCCGTGAGGTCACGCGAGATCGACAGGCCCAGGCCGGTGCCGCCGTAGCGCCGGCTGGTGGTGCCGTCGGCCTGGCGGAAGGCGTCAAAAATAAGCTGCTGCTGGTCTTCGCGGATGCCGATGCCGGAATCTTTCACGCTGAAGGAGATGTAGCCGCCGGCCTGCTCGCCCACCGACAGGCTCACGGTGCCTGCCTCGGTGAACTTGATGGCGTTGGACAGCAGGTTCTTGAGAATCTGCTCCACGCGCTGCCGGTCGGTGTAAATCGAGGCCGGCGTGGCGGCATCGATGTGTACTTCAAAGCTGATTTTTTTCTGGCCTGCCAGCGGCTCGAAAGTGCTCTTGAGTGAATCGACAAGTTTGCCGACGGTGATGTTCTCCGGCGAGAGCTCCAGCTTGCCGGCTTCGACCTTGGAGATGTCCAGGATGTCGTTGATCAGGTTGAGCAAGTCATTGCCGGCCGAATAAATCGACTGCGCAAACTTGACCTGCTCTTCATTGAGGTTGCCCTTGGCGTTGTCCGACAGCAGCTTGGCCAGGATGAGCGAGCTGTTGAGCGGCGTGCGCAGCTCGTGCGACATGTTGGCCAGAAATTCCGACTTGTAGCGGCTGGCGCGCGTAAGCTCATCGGCGCGTTGCTCCAGCTGCAGCTGTGCCTGGCTGAGTGCCGTGTTTTTCTGGTCCAGCGCCAGCGCCTGTTCACCGAGCTGCACGTTGGTCTGCTCGAGTTCTGCCTGCTGGTTCTCCAGGTTGGCCTGGGACTCCTTGAGCACGCGCGACTGCTCTTCAAGTTCTTCATTGGCGGTGCGCAGTTCTTCCTGCTGCACCTGCAGTTCTTCATTGAGCTGCTGGGTTTCTGCCAGCAGATCCTGCAGGCGCTGGCGGTAAAGGGCGCTGTGGATGGAGGTGCCGATGCTGCCGGCAATCAGCCGCACAAACTCTGTATCGCGCTTGCCCAGCTCGCGCAGGAAGCCCATCTCCACAACGCCATTGACCTGGTCCTCATGCATGACGGGCACCACGAGCACATGGCGCGGCGCGGCCTGGCCCAGGCCCGAGCTGACGTTCAGGTACCCGGCAGGCAAATGGTCGAGCTGCAGCACGCGGTTTTCAATGGCGGCCTGGCCGACAAGGCTTTCGGCACTGTCGAATGACTGCGCAGCGTTTTCAAGATCCTTGCTAAAACCGTAGGTGGCCACCCGCTTGAGCGAGCCGTTGTCTTCACGCACATAGGCGGCGGCCACATCGAACTTGAGGTAATGGGCCAGGAAACCCAGCACGCTGCGGCCCAGCGTGGACAGCACCTGCTGGCCAATCATGTGTTCTGCCAGCCGGGTCTGCCCCGTACGCAGCCACGCCTGTTCTTCGAGCACCATGGCGTCTTCGGCCTGCTTTTGCAGGGCCAGGCTATAGGTGCTGGACAGCTTGAGCAGCTCGCGTCGTCCAAAAAAGGCAAGAGCGCCGCTGACTCCCAGCGTGAAGACGAGATAGGCGATCACGCTCCAGAGCGTGGTGCTTCTCGCGTCCATTGTTCGCTCGTTGAGCAGGCGCTGCTCGACGGCGATGAAGGTGTTCATCTCTCGGCGAATTTCATCGGTGATGGACTTGCCCCGGCCCTTGCCTATGGCTTCTTCATATCCCAGCTTGTTGCGCCTGAGCTGAATGACTTCCTGCGCGAACGCCATCCACTGTGTCTGCAGGCTGGCGACACGTTTGATGCGGTCAACCTGCGGCTGGTTGTCGTCGACCAGCCCGGCAAGTTCGGTGACTTCCAGCTGGATACGTGACCTGGCAATGTCATAGGGCTGCAGGAAGGTTTCATCGCCGGTGATCAGGAACCCGCGCATGCCGGTTTCCATGTCCGATGTCAGCTTGGAGACCTCATTGGCATTGCTGATGACGCGTTGCGTGTGGTCAACCCAGTTCAGCGTCGACAGCAAATACAGGATCAGGCCGACAAATACGGCAGCGCTGAGGGCGCCTATGCCCAGCGGGAGACTGACATTGCGGCTCAGTATTTTTTTGAAATTGTCCTGGTCTATCGAGGCTGGCCCGGTCATGTGGTCTCCGCTTTCGATCTGTAGCGCTGCAAAAACCATCAAGTTTGCCAGAAGGCTGCCCTTTTCCTTGTAGGCAAACGCCTTGGATTACGCGGTCAGGAAATCCTCGATCAACCTGGCCAGTTGCTCCGGCTGGTCATGGTGCAGCATGTGGCCGGCGTCCTGCACGACGGCGACAGTGGCTTGCGGCACATGCTTGAGGCGTTCGTGGTAGTCGGCCAGCGAGTAAACACCCTTGAACCATTTCCCCAGCGAATCGTCGGATGCCTCGACAGCCAGCAAGGGCGCGGTGATGCGGGCGTAAAGCGCCAGCGTTTCCTCGACCCGGTAGATGTTTGCACTCACGATCTTGTGGGCCGGGTCGCCCAGGATGGCCCATTGCCCCTTGCTCGCCGGCTGTGCCCAGTGGCTGGCCAGCCAGCCGGCCTTGTCGGCTGAAAGACGGGGGTTGGTTTTCATCAGGCGTTTGGCCACGCCTTCCACGCCGTCGTAGGTCTTGAGGTCCATTTCACCGCGCTGTGCGGCCTTGATCTCGTCTATCCATTTGGCATAGCGGGTGGGGGCGTCGGCCGGTTTGGCAGGCGGCTGGCCAAAACCTTCGAGGTTGATCAGCTTGCGAATTCGTGTGGGCCGAAT
>JAZKCB010000136.1:0-2368 GCA_040388335.1 Pseudomonadota bacterium
ACCGAGCAAGCCTGTTCAAAAGTCAAACGCGGGTTACGGTCAAACAGCTTGCTGTTGTCGCCGTAGCCGAGGTTGATCAAAAAGTCGGTCTTGAAGCGTCCGTCAGGGAAGAACTCTGCATTGACCTTGCCCAGATCGACACCGCTCATGGGGCCGCAGTCGAGGCCGACCGCACGTGCGGCAATCATGAAGTAGGCGCCGCTGAGCGTGCCGTTGCGCACCGCTGTGCCTCCCGCCATGGGGGCATTGCCTTCAAACATCTCTTTCGCGCCCGGCTTGTGCCAGATCTGCGGCATGTGTTCGTAAAAGCGCGTGTCGTGGGCCACGATGACGGTGACAGGCGCATCGCGGGTCTTGTCGAGATTGCCTGGCGACAGCGCAGGCAGCAGGCGTGCACGCGATTCGGCGCTGTTCAGGAAAACGTAGCGCGCAGGCTGCGTGTTCATGGAGGTCGCGCCCATCTTGGCGATGTCATAGACCTCCTTGAGCAGTTCGATCGGTACGGGCTTGTCGATAAAACCGTTGGCGGTGCGTGCGTTGAAGAAGAGCTGGTCCAGGCTGGCCTGGGAAATTTTTGTCGTCATGTTGGGTTGTCTCGAAATTGGAAAAAGACTGCCGATTAAACCACCGCACGGCAGTATCTGCAGGCGGGGGTGCCATGCGGGCCATGCCGGTTTTGACCCGGCCATGCCCCGCATGTGTGGGTTGCCGGGGCTGTACCCGAAATTTACTCAGCCTTGATGTCCAGCTCGCGTATCAGTTTGGACCAGAACTCGGTGTCGCGTTTGACCAGCGCCTTCGTCTCGGGCAGTGACAGGCTAAGCGACCGCCCGCCAGCCTTGCGGAAGGTGTCGCTCACATCGCGCGCCGCAATGATGATGTCCATCTCCTTGCGCAGGCGCTCCAGCACTTTCGGTGGCGTTTTGGCGGGTGCAAAAAGGCCGAACCAGGATTCGAGCTCAAGCTTGGCCACGCCGCTGTCGCGAATGGTCGGCACATCGGGCAGCGTCGGCTGGCGCGTGGCGCCCGAGACCGCGAGGGCACGCACATTGCCGCTTTCAATCTGTGGGCGTGCGGTGGGCGAGAGGTCAAAGAACATGTCGACGCGGCCGCCAATAAGGTCCTGGTAGGCCATCTGCGCACCACGGTAGGGGATGTGCGTGATGTCCACGCCCGCCTGCTGCCAGAGCGCTGCTGCCAGCACGTGCTGGCCAGAGCCCACACCGGCAGAGGCATAGGTCAGCTTGCCAGGGTTGGCCTTGGCGTAGGCGATCACATCCTTGAGCGTTTTCTGCGGCAGGTCCTTGCGGCACATCAGCGTGTAGCTGTATGACACCGCGAGGCCCAGCGGCTCGAAGTCGCGCAGGCTGTTGTACGGAGGGTTCTTGTACAGGCCCATGTTGAGCGCGATGTTGGAGATCGAACCCACCACCAAGGTGTAACCATCCGGGTCGGCCTTGGCGGCCAGGTCGGTGCCGTTGAGCGTGCCGGAGCCGGTGCGGTTCTCCACCACCACGGGCTGCTTCAGCGCCTTGCCGAGACGGTCGGCCAGCAGGCGGCCGACCACATCAAAACCACCACCGGGCGGCTGCGGCACGATCACACGCAGGGGCTTGTTGGGAAAGGCCGCCTGCGCAAACACCGAGGGCGCGCCCGCGGCAGCCAGTGCGGCGAGCGCCGTCCTGCGATTCAGGAAATAGGTCATGAATGTCTCCTTTTAAATTATTCGTTCGTCATCCGCCGTGCAGGCTCAACGCTCCAGCACGCCGCCGGCCAGCCAGCGTGCGCCGCGGGCATACAGCTCATCGACCACAGGGCCCTGCAGCATGGGCATGTCCATCTTCACGGTGTAGCCAATGCGCGTCTGGATATAGGCCAGGTGGCGATAGCCTGCGGGCATGGAGGCCAGCACCTTGGTGTCGAGCCTGAGTTGCGCTGTCGAGTCCAGCGGGTCAATGCGGTCTTTTTCATAAATCGGCTGGCGGTGCAGCACCTTCCACTCGCCTTCGTGCTTCGTCATGAAGTCATAGAAGCGGCCGGTGCAGACCACGTCGCACATCACCGGGCCGTCTTCGCCCTCGACGTTGCCGCGCTGCGAGATCGTCATCTTGGTTTGCGCAATCGCACGGTCGCCATTGACTTCAATCGCCGAGCCGCCAAGGAAATGCAGAATGCTCACGCCCTTGGCCCAGCCTTCCTTTGTGACGCGTATGAAGTCCGCAAACGGCCCCTGGAACCAGGTCGCTTCCATGCGGCCTTCAGGGTGCCAGACGGTGGCAAAGCGTGCCCAATCACCGGCATCGCGCCAGACGGCCCAGCGTTCTATGGTCTGGCGTATGCGGAGTTCGTCGTTCAGGGTATCGGTCAT
>JAZKCB010000137.1:0-5990 GCA_040388335.1 Pseudomonadota bacterium
CGCAGGGGGTTTTCTCGCTCTTTGGTTATTACGGCTCGCCGCAGGTGACGGCTGCCTATCCGGCCATCAAGGACGGCGAGGTCATCATGTTTGCACCGATGTCCGGGGCAGACGAATTTCGCGGGGCGGTCTACCCGAACATCTACACCATGAGGCCGGGCTACTCTGAAGAAGCGGCGGCCATCATGCGGCATGCCGAAACGCTGGGCGCCAAAAAGCTGGCCATCCTGCACGCGACCGACAGCGAGTCCATGGCAGCGCTGGACTCGTCCGAACGCACCATGCAGGGCGGCGCCAACCTGGTGGCCAAAGCGCCGCTGTCAGATGTGGCCAAAGTGATTGCGGCCAAGCCCGAGTCGGTGTTGGTGATTGCCGATGCGCGCAGCGCCGCCGCAGCGATACGCGAGTTGCGCAGCAAGAACTTTCGCGGCCCTGTGTACGGCTACTCCAACACCGGCGAAAGCCTTCTGGCCGAGCAGCTCGGGGCCGCCGGCGCGGGCGTGGTCGTGATGCGCGTGGTGCCGCGCAGCGACAACCAGAAGCTGGCCGTGGTGCGCGATCTGCAGGCCGATGCGCTGGAGGCAAAGGTCGGCAAGGTCAATGTCTACATGCTTGAAGGCTACATTGCCGCACGCACCTACACCGAAGCCCTGCGCCGCATCCCCAAGGAACCCACGCGCGCCAAGCTGCGCAAGGCGATTGACGGGCTCGATGAAGTCAGCGTCGGCGGCTTTCGCGTGCACTTTGCGCAGGACCGCGTGGCGTCGAAGCTGGTGGAACTCAGCCTGATTGATTCGCAGGGCAGGATTCGGGAATAGTCAGCACACCGCGGATTTATTTCTGACGAATCACGTTTGTCCCCTTGACGCGATGGAGTATAGGTACATATTGTAAATACTAGAATTTTTCGGTCATATATGACTTTAGTGAATCAGGGCTGAATACCTGACGAAACCGCAGTCACCGCCTTCATCTAACTACATTTATTAAAGCCGGCTTGCCCTACTGGGAAGTCGGCTTTTTTTTCGCCTCAATTTGTTGGCTGCTGGCGTTTTGGTGGCTGCCTCTCTAGCAACTACGAATGCCGTGTGCCGGCGTCAAATTTGGAGCAATTCATGAAAATGTCCCCGACTTCTGTGTCATCCCAATACTTTCGAGCCTACACGCCACCCAACGAAGGCGCAGGCCTCATCACTGTGGACCGCGATCTCTGCTGGCGCATCAACCCCAGAGGCCTTGTCACTCCAGCAGTGATCGGTGCGATCTGTTGGGCTCACAACAACTTTACTATTCCTGCGGCCCAGCACCAAGCCATCCTCCAAGGCCTTGGCCTTGAATATCACCAACAGCCTGGTGGCGCAACAATCCTGCGGCCCCAACAGCGTTACCGTAATCCTTCAACAGTCGGCAAGAAGAGTGCAGAGCCATTCAACCTCACGACGCCCCAACTCCCACTCCATCACTACGACGCCATAGAGGTGTACGGGTGCGTGGAAGGGGAGGGGGGTATCGAGCGCTTTGAAGCCAACGAGCATCAAGACACAGTCAAACCCCATTTCTGGAGCGTGGCCCTGCACGTGGAGATTGGTCATGTCGAAACCATTGCCGATTTCCCAACGGAACCCCCAGCTGCGGCATTCGGCGAGGTAATGCGACAAATTCTAAATCTAGCCCGCCAGGCGCAAGGCCTGGCCATCTCTCACCTGCTGAGCCACTAGACCCTCGGCCCTCGCTGCATCGCAGCTTTGGTGCCGTTGCATCCTTCGTTCTCCCCTGAGTGACAGAAAAGGTTTCTGCATCTCCGCAGAGGCCAAGCCACGTCACGACCCAACCGAAAGACCCACCCACAGGAATCACCATGAACTACCCCATGCACCTCAGTCACCAGGAGCTCGAGCGCTATGCCTTCCTCGCAGGAGACGGCTTGATAGCCTCGCTCGCCGAAACCGCCCACGACCTCGAACAAGAAAACCTCGACTACTTCAACAGCCAGGACAGCCTCAAAGCCCAAGCCTTCGAAGCCGGAAAGCTCGATGGTCTGGGCCAGGATGTCCAAGCTGTCATTGCAGACCTGAACACACAGGTCAGTGCTCTTCAAGACCAGCTCGCCAAAGCGACTGAGCTTCTGGGCACATGTCATGCATGGCTACAGGGCGATCAAGCCAAAACCATCAAGGGCCGGCGCCAGGCCGTGCAGGCACTGACCAACCGGATGGTGTCCCAAGGTCTGGGTTATCCGAGGCATTGAAGCCTCTAACTGCTCTCCCGTTCTCCCGTTCTCCCATTTCATCAACTCACCAAGGAATCCAATGATCCTCACTCCCGCGCCACTTGAAACACTCTCCGCGTTTGGCCTCGCTTTTTTCGGCGGCGTCATTTGCGGCCTGTGCCTGTCTCGTTACATCAAGCACATCCGCAATGACGCACTCAATGCCATCACGCCCTGCTAGCTGTTACTAACCATTTCCAAACCAGAAGTGAATACCCATGAACCCCTTCAAGCGACTCACACGCGATAGCAAGCCCAAGCCCAAACCCGAGCCCATCGCCTGCATCTGCCCCAACTGTCATCAAGAAGTTTTGCGTCACAAAAACGTCGCCAGAAAGGTGGGAGGCACCGTTGGCGCGCTTGCAGGCGCAGCCAGCGGTGTCTCTGGCATTCTGAGCGCTGCCCGCATAGGCATGGCCGTCGGTGCACCAACAGGTCCTGCCGGTGCTGTCCTGACGGCGGTGGCAGCAGCCACCCTGCGCGGCATCGTCGGCGCCACAGTCGGCGCAGAGCTCGGTACCGCCATGGGATCGCTGATTGACAGGCACGTTCTTGAAAACGACGCCTGCCGACACTGCGGCTTCCCGTTTGCCTCCGGCATGCGTGGCGCACCCATGTCACGCATGAGGCCCATGCCCACCGCATCCACGAGTGCACCTTTTGATTTCGACCACCGGGGTCCTCAAGAGGACATCGATTTCGATGAGGATGATGAGCCTCACCTCGGCCCTGATTTTGGCCCTGACGTTCCCCGCTATCCCGTACTCGTGTGACCTCGTCACCTTTACGTGAACACGTTGTGCTCATCCTGAGCGCGAGTTTCACCGTTCTGCTTCCCTAAATCCCGGGCGCCTTCATTCATCTGCTTCCCTGCAGAGGACGAGTCGCGCCTGTCACCAATGAAAGAGCTCTTCTCATGTCCCATCAAATCGACAAAATGGCCTACACAGGCGAAACCCCGTGGCACTCGCTTGGCAGCCGGCTCCCAGCTAAACAACCCATCGAAGTGTGGGCGAAACACGCAGGGATGGATTTTTCCATATGCGAAACCCCAGTTCGCTTTCAGCCAGATCAGATAGCCAATGGTTCTCTTCTGGCTTTCGAGGATCAGAAGGTCCTCTATCGCAGTGACAACCACAAAGCGCTTTCCGTGGTCTCGAAAAAATATAAAACCGTTCAGCCAAAAGATATTTGGTCGTTCTACAGGGATCTGACTCAAGTTTCAGGATATGAATTGGAAACTGCAGGCTGCCTACGTGATGGTCGCAAGCTTTGGGCTCTCGCGCGTACCGGCAAGAGCTCGGCCTTGCGCGGTGGAGATCATATCGATGGCTACATCCTGCTCGCGACCTCTTGCGATGGCACCTTGGCTACAACTGCCACCCACACAACCGTGCGAGTCGTCTGTGCAAATACTCTGGCCGTTGCGCTGGATAACGCCCGAGGCGCGGTCAAGGTGCCCCACAACACTGTGTTCGATCCAGCCATAGTCAAGGCTCAGCTCGGCATTGCCGTATCCCAGTGGGACAACTTCATGTACCGAATGAAAGAGTTGTCGGATCGCAAGGTCTCCAGTTCGGAAGCCGAAATGTTTCTGCGGAGGGTGATGAGCGTACCGGAAGGTTTTATCAGTCCCACCCAGCGTCTGACACACGTCCGAGCGCTCAAGAAGATGCACTCCCTCTACACGGGGGAAGGGCGGGGGGCAGACCTTCCGTCCGCGAAGGGCACAGCCTGGGGATTGCTCAATTGCGTCACTCAATTTACTGATCACGAGCGCCGTGCCAAGAACAAGGACTACCGCCTTGATTCTGCCTGGTTCGGCGCTGGCGCGAGCCTGAAAGACAGGGCGCTCTCACAGGCACTGGAACTCGTGGCCTGACAGCCGACGATCCCCCGGCCATTTGGGCCGGGGGAGACAGCTTCCCTGTCGGGAAGCCCAAACTAAAAAGGAAACCAACTATGGGATGGCTTTACACCCGTCAAACCCGCGATCAGCTGATTGCAACCCTGATCCAGCCGCGAAGCAATGAAGACGCCAGTTCCGAAGTGCTGGAGCACCATCTGGCTGGCCACGTGCTGTGGTCACTCGTACGCCTGACAGCAAAGAAGGAGGGCTTTCACCAGATCAAGCCTGGCGAGGCCATGGTCTTCATTCGCTGTGACCTGCTTGATCAAGCCCCAGATGGCTGGGGCTACAAGGCGCTGGAGGAGGCGGTGTTCCCGTACTACTTCTCCTGTCCTTTGCACTACCTGGACTTGGCGCCAGAGCAGTCGGCGGACTGGAGGGCCAACGTCCGGAAATTCCACGCGAACGAGGCAGGCAAGGTCGTCGTGCGTCAACTCAGGAGCGCTAGCGCAAGCTGAGTGACCTGATACACGCTCATCTCAATAAGCCCCCGGGACAAAGTTTCCGGGGGCTTTGTCATTTAACGCTCAACATTTTGAAAGGAGTTGCCATGCGCAACATAACTGCACAACCGGACAGCGCAACGGTCCAGAGACCTACCGTAATGGGCAAAGCCTGGATGGAGGAGGATATGCCCTCCATCCAGGCAGAGCGGCTAACGGACGGCATCGGGAGTTCCGAAGCTGCGGCGGTCATGGGCCTGGATGTCCAATGCTCCCCACTGGACCTCTGGCATAAAAAGATGGGGCTACTGACTCAGCCGCAAGTCCCGCCAGAGAAGGACGACTGCAAGGTTAGCTGGGAGTTCATCCTGGAGCCCCTGGTTGCAGCCGTTTACAGCAAACGGACGGGTCACCGGATTCGGCGAGTGCAGAAGACATTACAGCATCCGCAATGTCCGTGGATGGGCGCGGCGATTCGGTGGGAGGTGGCGTCAAGTTACGTTCGACACCTTCATTGCGTTCAAGTGCCGGAGCATGAGTTATCTGGGTGGAAGACGGGCGTACCTGAAGCTGTGCGGGTGGATGCAATGCATCTCCTTGCAGTGACAGGCGGGCAGGCCGTGGACATTGCTGCGCTGATAGGAGGGCGGACCGTGCAGATATTCAGGATTGAGCGAGATGAGAAGCTGATCGAGCGTCTGACTCAAGCTGAAAGCGTTTTCTGGGGCTATGTGGAGAGGCGGCAGCCTCCGTTGGGCAACTAGCCAAAACCCATGCGGAGCTCAAGAGTTACTTTGACTGCGCAAGTTCTGCGGCCATTTCGAGCAGTGATTTACGGCTTTTGGCACTCAACTGCCCGAAGTACAAGATCCATTCTGCAAGATCTTCATCCGCTGCATACAAGTAGGCCGATGGGACCTTGAGTTCAAAAGCCAGGCGTTGAGCAAAAGCAATGTTGGGCTCGTGGATCCCACTTTCGTATCGGGAGATACGTGCGCTTGCTGTGCCTTCATCCAACCCTGCATTTACTCCCAACTGATCCTGTGGCAAACCAATTGCTTGCCTGGCCGTTCGAAGGCGGACGCCAAAAGGCGAGGGAGCAGGTTTTAAGCTAGGCACCCTACGATAGTCGTAAGTTGGTGCGAATTTGTCTCTACGTATAACGTAGAATTTGAAGTAAAACCAAAGATTGCTCTGCCTGAATAGCCGCTGGCAGCGCAGTCAAAACAACCATTTATTGAGGAGAACACATCATGAATTGCAAAGCTATTAACAATGAAAGTATGTTCAGGCAGCCCCGCTTCCTTGGCTGGAGCAGGGGACTTGCTGGTATGTGCGCATTTATCAGCCTAGCGTTCCTGTCAGGCTG
>JAZKCB010000137.1:6090-20263 GCA_040388335.1 Pseudomonadota bacterium
CACAAAGTACAGAAAGGCTAGACATGATGAAAACGTTGTTGAGCGGACTGGTGCTCATCGCTATTGCTGGCGTGGCCGGCGCATTTCCTACCAAGGTCAAGGTTTTGAAGGATCCCGACCTGCTCAGCTCAGAGGGCACGCAGGTGATTCTTAAAACTAGCAAGGGAAGTCTGACGGCGTCATACAGACACCCAGCTTATGCAGGGTTGTCCAAGGCAAGGAAAGGTCAGTGCCTGATCCTGGAAACAGAATCTGAGAGCACTGCCGATTTTGGAAAGAAAGTGGACCAGAGCGGTGTGAACACTGTGACCACGACGCGCTGCTAAAGATCTGGCCTTGATTGATAGAGGGGGGTGTGAATGCGGGCATGCATGTGCCCGACATTGACATCCTCTTTTTTTTGATCTCGATGCTGTGTCTCGCGACGCCCTCTCAAAGTAAAAAAATACTTGAGCTGTTATCAATATAGGAGTGACTACAAGCAAGCTCATTGCATAAGCTTGCAGAGTACATATTCGGTCTGCGCACTTACCGTTTCTCCAACCTCTGGGGAAAATCATCTTGAAGCCGGCCTGAGTTGGCAGTCACTCCTGATCTTTAACTTTTCAGGAGAGTTCCATGTCAACGTATCACATGACCGTCAAAAGCGGCAAACCAGGCAAAGCTGCACCCAATAGTCAATACATATCCCGTCAGGGCAAGTTCGGTAAAGGTCCGAAGGCCGAGCAGCTTGTTTACAAATGCCACGGCAATCTCCCTGACTGGGCGGAAGATAACCCGCTGCTTTTCTGGAAGATGGGCGATCGCTTCGAGCGCAAAAATGCTGCTGTGTACAAGGAGTTAGAGCTTGCTCTACCCAACGAACTCACAACGCGTCAACACGTGAACGTAGTAAAGGAGCTCATCGCGATGGAATTGGCTCAGAAGTCATTTCAGTGCGCCATTCATACAACAGTGGCAGGTATCGGTGGGGTAGCGCAGCCACATGTACACATCATGTTTTCCGACCGGTTGCCGGACCGTCACCAACGTCCACCGGAGCAGCACTTTAAGCGTTTTAACAGCACGCACCCTGGAAAGGGCGGTTGCAGGAAAGACAGCGGAGGTCTGGAGCCCGCCGAGCTCCGTGAGGACATGATTGAGTTGCGAAAATCGTGGGCTGACTTGTTGAACAAGCATTTGGAAGCAGAAGGCTATTCAGCGCGGGTGGACCATCGGAGTAATTCTGAACGCGGAATTACCCGGCCGCCGGAGCGACATCTTGGGCAAGCTGCGGTGAGAAACATGACGGCGGCACTGCGCGAATCGTTCAATGCTTCTCGTGAGAGACCTTAAAAACAGAGCACACACTCACTTTTTATTCGGGACGAAGCACAGCAGGGTTAAGTGATAGGAGGTTGCGACGGTGTCGTCTCAAACTTAGCCCAGGTTTTTGTGGACAATCTGCAGCTCCTTCAATGTTGAGCTCAAGCGCCGGCTGGTGGAGTTGGAAAAGGCAATTAAACTGTTGAGCAATCTGCTGGTCGTGAACGGACCCGTACTCCAGCGGAAGCGGATCCCGGGGAGGGTAAGTCTGTTGAGCGGTTCAGTGCGAAAGGTATTGCCGCACAGCGCAAGCGTCTGTGTCTGTCGGCCGCAAACTTGGGCAAGCTGATCGGTGTTTCCGGGGCTACGGTCTATCTTTGGGAAAAGCTGGGCCAAACCTAGTTGAGTCCCCAAGCTCCTTTTTACACATGGGGGCCCGCTCTGCGGCTATTCGGCTACTGAGTAGCCGAATAGCCGCGATCAACGCCAAGTTACTTCAAATACACACCAGGCCAGAGTTCGTAACCATCAGCGGGCGCGTCTGGTTTGGTTAAGTCCGGGACATGCTTGGGCCTGGCCCACCGTGATGACCCCGGAAGCGGCTGATAATTGGGCGGAGGGTTCGCAACTGGTGGAGGTGGAAACCAGTCAGCAAGATGAACGTGCCATGAGCGTCCTTTGTCGCCCCACACCTTAAGCTGATCCCGTTGCTCAAGCCCTTTCAAGGCTTCCCAGAGCCGGTCTATCTGCCGCAGGTGACGTGGTGCGTACCTGCACAAGTAAGGACCTGGGACCGACCTTTGCTTCGCAAATCGAGGTGCGATTTTGTCGGTGATGAACTCATCAAGCGTGATCATGTCGAGCTCGAGTTGCGACCGGGGGCAAAAGCGCATGCGAAACTGATTCAAAAACCAGGCACCGAGTTTGATCGCGTTCCTCATGACCTCCACTGAGATGGGACCGTGCTTCTTTTCCATGACGTGCAGGATGGCGGCAATCCTTGCCACGTTTTCAGCGCTCTTCGATGCTGCCCCTTGCATGTGGAAAAAGCGT
The DNA here is from genome assembly GCA_040388335.1 of Pseudomonadota bacterium. Taxonomy (GTDB): domain Bacteria; phylum Pseudomonadota; class Gammaproteobacteria; order Burkholderiales; family Burkholderiaceae_C; genus Polaromonas. The sequence goes on from JAZKCB010000137.1 coordinate 8,449, forward strand.
CCTCCTTCGCCCAATTCCTTTTCAATCTCGCGGGAGTAGCAGACCAATAGTTCGGAAGCTGGCTTGCTGAGTGTCAGCTCTTCTTGCTTGGGAACCTTGGACCCCTCATACAGGCTCAAAAGTTCCAGTAGACGAACGTGATAGGGTTCGATGACTTCCATGCGGATATCAATGAATTCTTCAAGCCTTTCGCCCTGCGTCGACTTGGGGCGAACATAAAGAATGCGGCTGGAGAATCCGGAGGCATGGAACGCCTCGCCCTGACGCTCAAGAAAATCATCCGTGACGCCTGGTTGACTCTGGATATACATGCCCAGGCGGCAATGGCTCAAAACGATTCTTTTGCGAGTGATGCGGTCAGAGCTCCATACGCCGGCCTCCCAAAGCTTGTTGTGCATACCAAGATCGCGCAACACGCCACTCTTGAAGACCGTGATGCCCTCATCAGTGATGAGCCCCGCATAAGGGTAAAAGGAATCAAGATGGTGAGCCAACGCCGGCCCTGTTGATTCAACGACAAGAATCTGAGCAAATTTACGCTTTTCAGGCTCATCAGCTATGAGCTCTTCTAAACGCTCCTCCTCGTCATCAGTGTCCTCACCGCGGGCGGACAACTTCGAAATCAATTTTCGGATCTCTTTGACCTTTTGCTTCCAAAGGGCCAAGCTGGCCTGATATTCTTTTTCATACTCTTGCGCAAGCGCTACTTGCTCATCGTTGAACACGCGGATCCGAAGAAACGCTATGTCATCAACTGCGCTTTTACGCTCTCCGGTTCTCGCATCTACAAGAATGAATAAAGTTAAAGGCGACGTCTTGTTTTCGCGCCACCGGACATTGAAAAGGCCTTGGCAGACCAAGGCACATGCAGCCAATACAGAACAAGCGCCCATTTCAACTGGAGTTTGATTTTTGCGCTGAATGAAGTGGGCTGCGCCGCCCATCACTTCCATCAGGGCTTCTAGCGGGAAAGGTGGATTAAAGGGTTCTTTTTCCATGATTAATATAGTTTGCGGACGAAGATGTGGCGCTTCGTCCAAGACTGAAATTTGAAGACCTCGCTGCATAGGTTTTTCGCACAAGCCGATTTAATTCATGCTTCGCTGGGGAGTAATCTGGTTCTGGATCCCGGATTTAGTCCAAGCACGCGCAGCTGTCGACGAACATATCTAATTCGTGCTCGAGGATGCCCACGCGGCGAAGGCCTGTTTTGCGTATCGCAGGAAAATTTGGCCGTGAGTGCTTCCCATTCCTTGAGGCCCAGTTTCGAACCGTGTTGATGCACACTCCGAGCCTTGCAGCAGTCTGCTTAAGGCTTAAGAGTTTGCGTGGAGGCGGAGCGACCTGGTTCAGACCAGGGGTTTTAAGGGGTGTAGCTTTGGGTGAAACAGTCAGCTCGGCAGGAGGTGTTTCGCGGTTGTCTGTGGGTGTGGGCTTCTTGCCCGAATTTGATTTCATCACTAGCTCCAAAAAATTGTTGAGATAAACGTCCTACAAATGTTTTGGGCAGCGCCAGGCCGCCTCTGCGGCAGACCCATGGGACTTTTCCATGCGAATCCCGCTAGTTGGGCGATAAGACTGTGTAGGCAGTCGAGCCCCTATGCTTCGGTAGTGCTGAACTGGAAGTTCAGCCCGAATGGCGACGCGTCACAGTAGGAACATGCCTGAACCTGTGAGCCTTTAGAGCTGTGCATTGGGCGCTCAAAAAGAGCGCCTAACGCAAGCTGTGTGTAACTAGCGCAGCGGCATCAAGTTGCCGCAGGTAGTCTTAATAGAGCTGTTGTTCCACGCAATGACATTGGAACAAGCTATCGATCAGCGAGTGGCTGTTTAACGTGAGCCGGCTGTAAGCTCGACTGTTGGGTGTGCGCGGGTAATGAAACCCAAGCGTACTGGCTTCAAAGCATCACATCTAAAGCAACGTGACGCATTTCTGACAATTCAAGCACTGCTTTTTAGAGCTTGAGCTATCTGCCTAGTACACCAGCGATGACACTCGCAAAACCTAGATCCTTGAACTCGCAAGGACAATAGATAGAAATCAGGTTCGTCTGGACCTCTGGCGGTCTCCTCAGAACTCGAGTGATTGAAGTCTCTCTGAAAGCTTTCTATTTCGAAGCAAAATCGTATTCGTATGAATTACGACTTGCCATTAAAGACGGTTGGGGGGATGGTAGTGCCAAATCAGTCCAACGTCTTATGCCGAATGTTAATGGCACTTCAACACGTCGTCAAGTCTCAATATCCCGCTGGGTTGAGTCACTAGGTGCTCGGATAGCATCCAAGATGCAATAACGTCCAACGGAGAACAAATCTGATGAGAGCGACTCTCAAAAATACCGTGATTTGGCGGATGTAAGAGGTTACATGGAGCATCGCCTGTCTTCGCCGCACTAATTATTCGAAGTGTTGCCCCACCAGGGTAAATGCGTCGACGCGCAACGGATGGGGTCTAGTTCTAGGCAGGGGTATTGGATGGGGCGGGGTACTTGCAGGCATCAGGACGCAAACCAATGACTAAGTGGTTTGCGCGTAAGCTTGTAAGCGACCAATTGGTCGCCGCACTGTGATATGTATTGGTCCTCGGCTCAGCGCACCCGACCTTCTATCACCAGCGCACGGCTCTCACGTTGCAGCACCTTACCCATCGGGCTGCGCGGCAGTGTCTCAACGATGTGGACGGTTTTAGGCGTCTTGACGGAGCCTAAGCGCTCTTTGCACCAGCCGACTAGATCGTCCTGTGTCGCGTGATGGCTTTGACGAAGCTCCAAAGCCGCTTCGACTCTCTCACCCCAATGGTCATCTGGCACGCCAAACACCACCTCCGACACGGCGGGGTGCTGTGCGAGTACGGCTTCAACGTCGGACGGGTACACGTTGAAGCCGCCGGTGATCACTACGTCGCGCAAGCGATCCTTGACGTAAAGAAAGCCGTCGGCGTCAACTAGCCCGATGTCGCCGGTGCGTAGCCAACCCGCGCGAATGGTTTGTGCGGTCTCTTCCTCCATGCCCAAGTAGCCGTTCATAAGAAGGTCACCGCGGGTACAGATTTCCCCTGTCTCGCCCGGCTGCACTGCCGACCTTCCGGGTCCAAGATTGCAAGCTCCACCAGCGGCGACACGCGGCCCACGGACGCTAGGCGCGCCTCTACTGAAAGATCGCCCGCGCGCAGCGTGGACAGCGCCAGTGGCGCTTCCGTCTGCCCGTAGGCGGTCTCAATTACGGGGCCGAATACCGACTGCGCCTCCAGCAGGCGCGTTACTGACGCGACGGCACCGCCCCACACTAAGTGGGCCAGGCTGGTCGTGTCACGAGGCCGCGCCTTCTGCTCGTCGATCAATTTGTACAGCAGTGTCGGCGGCACCCAAGTGCTAGTGATGCGTTGGCACTCGACAAGCTCTAGCAGGTGCCCCGGTGAGGCATTGGCCGTCAGCACCACGGGGCCGCCGCGCGAAAGCACGGGCAGCATGAATGCCCCCGCCCCGTGCGTCATGGGTGCAGTGCACAATTAGCGGTCGCGTTCGGTGAGCTCAAACGCCATGACCACAGTGCTCACGAGCGTTTTGATGCAGCGGAATGACTGCATCACGCCTTTGGGCACGCCTGAAGAGCCCCCGGTGAACTTGATGCCGTTCACGTCGGCCAACTGCGCTGTCCATATCGGCGTTTGCCCCGCGTACCGACGCTCGACCGCTAGTAGCGGCGTCGAGTCGCCCAGAGCACCATCGGCTATCACTACCAGTGTGCCATTGCGGGTGAACTTGTCCTGATATTCCGTACAGACTACCAGCACGTCGGGGCATGCACGGTCGATTTGCGCATTGAGCTCAAGCTTTCCACTGCGGCCGTTCAATGGCACGACCATCGCGCCGCCGGCGTGCACTGCCATGACCGCCACCAGCATTTCAAGCTTGTTAGGGCCGAGCAGCGGCTAGAAGTCATCCCGCCAAGGCCTTCCCCGATACCAGGCCAACCCGTCCCCGGCCATCCGCAGCATGGGCAAATCCCCACCGGTATCCCCATAGGCATAAAGAGTCAGCCTGGAGGCATCAGCGCCAAAACGTTCAGTCAGCCAGGCATTCAGCCGGACGACTTTCTCCTCCCCGTGGCAATTGGGCGTACGCATCAGGCCCGTCAGGCGCCTGTCCTGCACAGCCATCTCTGTACATAGCAGGCCTTCGAAGCCCAGTTGCCGTGCAACGCGCTGCAAGTAGATGTCGGGCGAGGCACTCACCATCACGCAGCAATGGCCCTGCTCCAGGTGCCAGTCCAGCCGTGCCATCGAGTTGGTACGAAGCCGTTGGCTGAAGTCATCGTCCAGCCAGCGCGTGGTCCATTGGTCGAGCTCCAGCAGGCTGCGGCCCTTGAGTGTTTCAAGCAACAGGCGCTGCTTGGCGACGTCGTTGCGAACCAGGCGAAGCGCGTAGCCGGCCAGCCAGGGTGAGCACTTCAGCAGCGCCATTAGAAACTTCGGCCAGCCCAGGCCACTCGCCAGAAACGGCAACAGCGTGTCGCCCCGGGTCAGGGTACCGTCAAAGTCAAACGCGGCGACAACTTGGCTATCTGTCACGGCACGGGTCACGGGCAGCGTACCTGGCCGCAATAGCGCTCGCAGAACGGGCAGCCCGTCATCGGCAAGGCCTTGGGGATTTTGTAGAAGCGCTGGAAGATCTCGCCCAGCACACCCTGCCGGTAGGCCTCGTATTTGAAGCTCATGCCTTCCACGGCGTAAAAAGGCACGCCGCTTTGCATGAAGGTGAGCACACGCACCGAATCGAAGTAAGGCGTGAACTCCTCCAGCCTTGGAGGCCCGCCGGTGATGACACGAATCGTCTTTCCCTGGTAAAGCGAAAAGTCCACCAGCATGTCGTCCTGCCGCGCATGAAAGCGGCCCACGCCAAACACCGGCATGTACTGGCGGCGTTCAAATCCATAGATGGAGGCGGCGGTGTATGCGTCAGCCATCAGCACCACGCCGGGGCTGGAGACCTGCTTGAGGATGTCTGCCGTCTTGTAGCTGCGTATGACCTGTGGATAAATCCTGGCAAGCGGCGCGGTGGTGCGCCAGGTGTCAAGGTTGGTCATGTACAGGCCTGCGACGATCAAGACGTGCAGGCCGGCGAACACGGCCAGCCCTTTGGCGCAGCTTTTGAGTTTGTCTATCGGCAGCGCAAAAGCCAGAAAGGCAAAGCCGAAGGGATAAAACGACAGCACCCAGTGCAGGCCGATCACCTTTTTGGCTGACAGCAGCGCAAAGAACAGCAGCGGCACCACCACCACGCAGGCCAGCAAGCGAAGGACGGGAGACGCAGACCCTGCGGTCGCCACGAGCGCCTTGCGATACTTGAAGGCCATCCACAGCGCCGCAGGCGTGATGAGGTAGGCCATCATCACGACGTACAGCAGCGGCTTGCGCAGTTCAAACAGCTCCGCCTCATTGCGGTTGTAGACGTTGAACATGATGTTGGACCAGCCGTGCGACATGTTGTACGCGATGTTGATCGCCGGCCCAAAAAGGGCGCACACCACCAGCAATGCAAGGCCGGCCAGGCGTTCACGGCGGTACACGCCGAAATAAACCAGGTAGGCCAGGCCGAGTACGACCGAGAAGTATTTGGACAAAAACGCGCAGCCTATAGACACGCCAGACAGCGCATACAGGCCGTAAGCGCGGCCATCCATCTGCTCCCGGCGTTCTGCGCGCATCAATGCGGCCACTGACAGTGCGGACCAGAAAATCAGCGGTGTGTCGGTGGTGATGAGTGTGTTGAGCCAGTTCAGCGGTGCCAGCCAGAAGAACAGCACGCCCCAGGCGGCGCGGGTTTTGTCGATGTCTTTCAGGCCCCACCAAAGAGCCCCGCCCAGGCCCAGCGGCAGCAGTACTACTGGCAGGCGGATGGACCAGATGCTGTCGCCAAAGGTGGTGCGCATCAGGGCGATCAGCCAGCCCACCATGGGCGGATGGTCGGAATAGCCCCAGTCGGGGTAAACGCCCCACCAGTAAAAGAAGGCTTCATCGCCGGTAACGGGAAAGGTGGCCGCTATCCAGAAACGCAGCAGCAGCGAGGCGATGCCGGCAGCCAGCAGCCAGCGGGTGAGAAGGGATGAGTCGTTGGTGGAACCTGGGGTCATGAAAAACTGATGTCTTTGCGAATGGCGGCACTATAAAGCAGGGACGTGACGCCAATGGCCACAGCCAGCCAGAGTGTGAGCAGTCGCACCAGCACTGTGATGGCCAGCGCCTGGCCCGCAGGAGCGCCCTGCAGCACCAGCAGCCCGGTCAGCACGGCTTCCATGCCGCCCAGCCCTGCAGGCAGTGCGGACAGCGCACCGGCCACCATGGCCAGGGCATAAAAGCCTGTCGCAGTCACTACCGGCATGTGTACCTCCAGAGCGCGGCAGACCAGCCACATCGCCAGGCCCTGGGCCGCCCAGGCACAAAAAGTCAGGCCGAACCACAGAAGTGGCCTGACGCTCAGGCAAAGCCATGCCTCAAGGAGCCACGGGAAGCGCTGGAACAGCCGCTGCCGGTATTTTGCGAATATGGCCGCAGCCAGGACCAGCATCACCATGCCCGCGGACAGGATGGCAATCACCAGCCCTGGCACAGCCTGTACGGCACCATGGGTAAGTCCCCACACCACTGCAGGCGTGCACAGAATAAGCAGGCAGGTCAGGTCGGCCAGGCGTTCAGCGCCGAAAATCGCCATGCCCTGCGCGGTGCCCAACGGCCTGTCTGCAAGCATCAGCCCGCGCACCGCTTCGCCCACATTGCCGGGTGTCGGTGTGAATGAATACCCGGCAAGGTAGAGGCGCAGCCCCTCCAGCCAGCCGAAATGACGACCATAGTGGGCCATCCACAGGCGCCAGCGTATGCCCCGCAGCAGGTAGTTGAGCATGCACAGTGCAGCAGCCTGCACGCCTACCGTGGACCAGAGAACAGCCAGTGAAGTTTTTGGACTGTCGCCCCAGATCAGCAGCACCGCCGCATACAGCGTGGCAACCACGCCCAGCACCAGCAGCAGTTGCTTGAAGGGCAGGCGGCTTTTGCCCGACGTCTCAGCCGGGTGGGTCACAGCGGGTGGATAAAAAAGATGAGCAGCCAGCACACCCCGGCGGCCAGTACCCAGGGGTCACGCAGCAGGTCGCGCGCTACATCTTCGCCGTGTCCCCTGTGCACCTGGTAGGTGTAGCGCAATACGCCGAAGATGACCACGGGCACGGTGTACAGCAGGGTCTGGCCATGCTGCAGCTGGGTTTCCGGGCTGGCCGTAAACAGGGCGTAGGTCGTCAGCGTCGCCGTCATGGTGACGGCGATAAAGGTATCCAGCAGGGCGGGCGGGTACAGGGCCAGTACGGCCCGCTGGGTACCTGAGGCGTGAAAGCTTTCAGCCTTGCGTTTTGAGAAACCCAGAAACAGCGCTACAAAAATGCCGGTCAGCACCAGCCAGCGCGAGGGGGGTATTCCGACGGCCCAGGTGCCGGCGAGCAGCCTCAGCATGAAGCCTGAGGCGATGATGGACACATCCACCACTGGCACGTGCTTCAGCCGCCATGAGTAAGCCAGGTTTAGCGCCACATACACGCCAAGCAAAAACAGCAGTGCGCGGCTGCCCCATGCCAACCAAAGGCCGGTAGCCAGCAATACGGCCGCCAGCACAAAAACCTGAGTGACGGACACTGCACCGCTCGCCAGCGGCCGGTTTCTCTTGGCAGGGTGCTGCGCATCGGCAGTGCGGTCATGCCAGTCGTTGAGGATATACACCATGCTGGACACGCAGCAGAATGCGGCAAAGGCAATCAGCACGCGGCTTAGCACGTCTGGATACTGCCAGGTCTGGCTGAACAGCAGGCCAGCCAGGACGAAGGCGTTTTTCAGCCACTGATGCGGCCGCATGAGGCGTATCAGCGCTGGCAGGGAAATGGGCTTCATAGAGCTTGAAGGGGGGGGACAGCCTTCAAGCATAACTGCTACCCGGTTGCCCGGGCTTTAAAAGGGAGCGCGAACTTCAGTCTTCCAGCTCGGCTTTGGCCATTTCGACGTCGAGGCGCTCGGTCGCATCAAGCGGCTTGCTGGACGCGGCCTGCTCGTAAAGCTTTGTCGCTTCCTTCATTTTCTTGTCACCTTCCAGCATGACCATGCCGTTGGCGTATTCGATCATGGCAATCGCCGACGATGGGTTGAGCTTGAGTGCTTCCCTGAACAGGGTCAGGCCGGTGTCTTTTTTGGCGCCGTAAGTCATGCCGCCAATCAGTGAGCCGACCTTGTCAATCACCTCGGCATGAAAGGCCGCCAGCGCGATGTGCGCATCCGCATGTTTGGGTTGCAGCTTGATGGCCTGCTCCAGTGCGTTCTTGACCTTGGTGCCCAGGCCTTGCGCCAGCGCCTTGGCAACGCTGATGCCCTGGCCGTAACGGCCCAGTGCATAGGCCTGCCAGTAATACGCATTGGCATTCTTTGGCTGCTCTTTTTGCTGGGCTTCGGCGCGGTCGGCTACTTCCATGAAGAAGTCGAGCTTGGCCTTTTCTTTTGTCTCAAGGTAGTTGGCGTAAATGCTGGTGGCCTTGTTGGCAACCGTGACGCCGTCGCCACCGGCCTTCAGCCCGGCTTCTGCAGCCTTCTGGAAGTCGCCGTTGTGAAACAGCACCCAGGCACTCAGTACGGCGGCTTCCTTGGGCTGGGGCTCGCAGTCACCCTGGTGCAGTTTGGCCCAGGCCTTTTTCAGGCTGGCAGCGTCGAATGTGTAGTCGCCCGCGTGGGGGAATGTGGTCCATTTGGCCATTTTTGTCTCCTTCTGTTTTTAACTTTTTTGGTGCCTTGCGGGTTGATTTTGCCCGTCTGGCTATTTCGCGCCTGACGGCGTGCTGTAGGCACCCACCAGCGACTGCAAGTGCATGCGCTGGCCCTGTTCAAGATAGGGGATGAGCAGGTTGAGCACATGGTGCGCACCGCGCAGCAATGCCGCCTGGGCGTTTTCGGGCTCCAGCGCATTGCGCGGGTCACGCACGTATTCAAAGCTCAGCCAGTAAGTGAGGACGACCACCATGCTGGTGGCAGTGGCCTCCACCTCGCGGGAGTCGATGGACATCGCGCCCGAGCGGCCCATGCCATCAAGCAGGGCTTTCACCGAGCGGGTTTTGTTTTTGAGTACCGACTGGAAGTGTGTTTCAAGCCGGCGGTTCTTGCTGAGCAGGTCGTTGAGGTCTCGGTATAAAAAGCGGTATTGCCAGATCAGCTCGAACAGCGTGTGCATGAAGAACCAGGCATCTTCAACATCCCGCACGCCATCACTGGCATTGAGCAGTTCGGTCAGCGCACGTTCATAGCGGTCGAACAGCGAATTGATCAGTTCGTCTTTGGCGGGGTAGTGGTAGTAGAGGTTGCCGGGGCTGATGCCCAGTTCGGCAGATATGAGCGTGGTCGACACGTTCGGCTCGCCAAAGCGGTTGAACAGGTCCAGCGTGACCTCCAGAATCCGTTCTGCCGTGCGCCTGGGCGCTTTTTTCGCCATGTTGTCTACCTCTTGTATTGACCAGCTCTTTTGGGCTAACTCTAACCGAGGGCAGCGCCGCTGGCACTAGGGGAGTCCACCAGCAAGGTCGTGGCGATCGCAGCCTGCATCAGGCGAGCTGACGCGCCGCAGGGTTGATGGCGTGGCTCAGGTCTTCCATCACTTCTTCCAGCGAGGCGATGGCGCGCCCCACACGGGTTGGCGCTGGGCGGGCAGCGACCAGATGCCGCCTCGGGTCGTCCAGCACATCCATGTTCAGCGTGATGCCGTGGCGCGCCAGTTTGGCCGACAGTGTGGTCTTGCGCGAGCGCAGCATCTGGCGGGTCTTCTGGTAGGCGTGCTCGGCCATTTCGCGGCGCTGGCCGTAGCTGAAGGTGTTGGCCAGAAACATGTCGGTGTCGCGGTGGTCCGGCTCCAGCAGCACGATGTCGGTGTCGGGGTAGGCGTGTTCGTAATGTTTCATGCCCAGCTCCAGCCGGGAATGGATCATGGCGCGGAAGGTCTGGCTCATGACCGCCGGCAAACCGCCGTTGACGATGCGGGGTATGCGCTGCTTCTCGGTCGGCAGGCCACGGCGCATGACACGCTGGTTCATGGCCAGCTCGGGTGCCAGGGTTGAATTGAAGGGCACCAGGGGGTTGAGGCAGAACATCAGGTCCATGCCTTCGTCCATTGCGACGCCAGCATGCATGGTCTTCTTGAGCGCGCCATCGACAAAGTACTGGTTGTCGATTTCCACCGGCGGGAAAAGCCCTGGCAAGGCAGAGCTCGCCTGCACGGCTTTTGAAATGGGCACGTGGTCCCAGCCGGGGCGGCCAAAGGGCGCGGCATCGCCAGTATCAAGGTTGGTGGCAACAAGGGTCAGGCGTGCAGACAATTCGCGGAAGTCATTCGTGCGGCCCGGCTTGGAGAAAAGCTTTGTCAGCCGCGAATCAATTTCGTCGTTGCTGAAGATGCCTGTAGGTAGAGCAGGGCCCAGTGCTTCAGCTGCATTGAGCAGCGATTTGCCGCCCAGGGTAGCGCGCCACAGCGCCGACAGCGCAAGGCCCGGTAGCGTGATGCTGCGCCGCAAAAATTCTCCATAAGCCGGCACCATCAGCCAGGCCGGATCGAACACTTCTGAAATCTCGTGGTCGTTTTCAATAAAAGAAGCGCACAGCTCGCGTGGCGTCATGCCATTGGCAAGCCCGGCTGCAATAAAACCACCCGCAGACACGCCGACGTAGTGGTCCAGCTTCGTGAGGGAGAGGCCCCGCAGGGATTCATCGAGCGCACACAACGCACCGATTTCGTAAATCGCCCCCAGCGGGCCACCGCCAGCAAGTGCCAGACCGATACGTGGCGGATTGCCGGTGCGTTTGTTTTTTGAAGACTTTGCAGTGTTCATTCTTGAAAGTGTAGGGGGCAAATCAGTGCAGTGTCTGCTGCGGCGCAGCAAAGCTGGTGCAGTCGAATATCCTGAACGCAGGTCAGACAAGGCATAAAAAAAGGGGACGCCGTCCCCATCTTTTGGTTAGCCTGCTTCAGGCGGATTTGCGTGCCGCAGGGCGCTTGGCAGCAGCTTTTTTCGCAGCAGGCTTTGCGGCAGTTTTGGCAGGTGCTTTCACCGTTGTTTTTGCAGGAGCTTTAACTGGGGCCTTCGCACTCATCTTCTGCACGTTGCGATTCAACTCGTCAATGCGGGCGATCAGCGCATCGACATCCTTGGCAGAGGGCACGCCCAGCTTGTTCAGGGCCTTGGCCACGCGGTCTTCAAAAATGGTTTCCAGCTTGTCCCACTGATTGCCAGCCTTGGACTGGATGTCGGTCGCCATGCTGGCCATCTTGCTGGTGGCGACAGAAATTTTTTCTTCCGCCACGGCCTGCGTCTTGCGCTGTATGGACAGGCCTTCCTTGACCAGGGTCTCGAACACCTTGCCGCCTTCTTCCTGCGCCTTCGAGAAAGCGCCCAGGCCAGCCAGCCAGATCTGCTGCGCGGACTCCTTGACGGCACCCGACAGCTGGGGACCCGATTTTTTGTCAGCGCTCATTTTTTGCAGTTTCTTGACCATGGTTTGCTCCTGAAGAATATTGAGATGATGATTGCGCGGCCAGCGAGCCGTGCGCATCCCAAAATATAAGCCTTCAACGTGCCCGCATTTAGGTGCCGGGTTCTAGAACGGAGCGTGCGCGGGTTTTTGCTGAATAGGGTTGGCGTGGCTTTCGGCAAGAATCGGGTTTTGATTGCCCTTCAGCGGAAAGACACCATAACCATGACAACGCACTATTTCGTCACCGGGGCCACCGGCTTTATCGGCAAACGC
>JAZKCB010000138.1:0-16771 GCA_040388335.1 Pseudomonadota bacterium
TTGTGCGGACCGATGAAAGCCTGTCGATTGCGCCTGAGATTGGCTCGACGATTCACGTCGCGCCGCGCGTGGATCGCCTTCACTGGTTTGATGCTGAAACAGGCCAGAGGATTTAATTGAGCGGCTGGCCTTACCCGCGCTGGATAGCGCATCGAGGAGCCGGCAAGCTGGCGCCTGAAAACACCCTAGCCGCATTCAAAGTCGGCGCCAGCCACGGTTACCGCATGTTTGAATGCGACGTCAAACTCAGCGCCGACGACGTGCTGTTTTTGCTGCACGATGCCACGCTGGAGCGAACCAGCAACGGCAAGGGCGATGCCCGTGCACTCGACTGGCAAACACTGTCAAAGCTCGACGCCGGCAGCTGGCATTCAGCAGCGTTTGCCGGCGAACCGCTGGCCAGCCTTGAAGTCATTGCGCACTACTGCCTTGACCACAACTTCTTCCTCAACATCGAGATCAAGCCCACGCCGGGACTTGAAGCCCTGACCGGCACTGCCGTAGCCAACGCCGCTGCGGCCCTCTGGCCAGCCGGCAAGACTCCGCCGCTGCTGTCATCCTTCCAGCCTGCATCGCTTGAAGCTGCCCGCCTTGCCCAGCCGCAGTTGCCGCGCGGCCTGCTGCTGGACACACTCACGCCCGAGTGGGTGCGAAGCGCGCTGGCACTGGACTGTGTGGCGGCGGTCTGCAATTACCGCTTGTGGAATGAAACCACGGTCAAGCAGGCCCAAGATGCTGGCCTGAAAGTGCTTTGCTACACCGCCAACGAGTCATCTGCCGTGCAGCAGATGCTGGCGCTCGGCCTGGACGGCATCATCACCGACCAGGTACATGTCTTCAAACCCGACGATTCGTATTGACCAGCCGGGCCGCAGCCTGTTTAGCTACTGATTTAATAGCTGCTCACGCCCGTATCTATTGGTCCTGATGCCGATTTGATGCCTGAAAATGGCCTTTTTCTGGCTTTTTTCGCGGCTTTTGGCGAGTTCACATCACCAGAAAAGTAAAACTTAATGCAGATGTTAAAAATTTGCCGTATACATTAAAAAATTAACGTATACGGCAAAATCTGCTATTCAAGCCTTCCAGCCCCGGCCCAGAACCCAGTGGCAGAGCGCCCCGCCAACCACCAGCGCCGCATAGGTGGCCATCTTGCCGTCGGTACCAAAAACGACGAGCCCGACCACCAGAATGAGCAGATTCACCACAAAGATGATCAGCAGCTGCGCCCGCCAGCTGTAACTCGACGACCGCTTGCGCTTGTAAAAGCGGCCGAAAAACTGCGCCAGCACCATCAGGATCAGCGCCACAAAGGCAGCCGGCACAACGAAGTTCAGCAGGTGGTCGGTCAAAAGATAGGCGGTCATGCGGGGTCCGTGGGTTGGGATTGGGGCAAGGCAAAAATGGTGCAAAGCCTCCCGTTAACGGCTATTGATCCAGGCCAAAGCCCGTGGGTCCGTATCAATTTTATAATCAGCCAATGTCAGTCTGGGCCCTTGGGCTAAACCACAACACCGCACCGCTGGATTTGCGCGGTCGATTTGCGTTCTCCATGGACCAGATAGAGCCGACCCTCAAGGGTTTGCGCTCCTCCCTCGCCCGCCAGCCTGAAGCGACGATTCTCTCGACCTGCAACCGCACCGAGATCTATTGCGCAGGTGAAAACAGCGACCTCGACAACACCCTGGAATGGCTGGCCCACAGCGGCGGCGTCTCGCCTGCGCTGCTGCGCTCGCATGCCTACACGCTGCAGGGCGACCAGGCCGCACGCCACGCCTTCCGCGTCGCCAGCGGGCTGGATTCCATGGTGCTGGGCGAGCCGCAAATCCTCGGCCAGATGAAAGACGCCGTGCGCGCCGCCGAAGATGCAGGTGCGATGGGCACCACGCTGCACCAGCTTTTCCAGCGCTCTTTTGCCGTCGCCAAGGAAGTCCGCAGCAGCACTGAAATCGGCTCGCACAGCATCAGCATGGCCGCGGCAGCGGTGCGCCTGGCCGGCCAGCTGTTTGAAGACCTGGGCGACATCCGCGTGCTGTTTGTCGGCGCCGGCGAGATGATCGACCTGGCGGCCACACACTTTGCCGCCAAAAAGCCGAAGTCCATGGCGATTGCCAATCGCACACTCGAGCGCGGCGAAAAACTCGCTGGCCGCTTCGGCGCTGAAGTCATGCGTCTGGCCGATTTGCCAGCGCGTCTGCACGAGTTTGATGCCGTCATCAGCTGCACCGCCAGCACGCTGCCCATCATCGGCCTGGGTGCCGTTGAGCGCGCCGTCAAGCTGCGCAAACACAAGCCGATATTCATGATCGACCTGGCCGTGCCACGCGACATCGAGCCCGAAGTCAAGGAATTGCCGGACATCTATCTCTACACCGTTGACGACCTCGCGCAGGTGGTGCAGACGGGCAAGGACAGCCGCCAGGCCGCCGTTGCCGAAGCCGAAGTCATCATCGACGCCGGTGTGCAGAACTTCATGCACTGGCTGGGCCAGCGCGGCACCGTGCCGCTGATCCAGCAGATCAACGCGCAGGCTGACGAGTGGCGTGCACTGGAGATTGCCCGCGCCAAAAAGCTGCTGGCCAGGGGCGAGTCGATTGACGACGTGCTCGATGCGCTGAGCCGCGGCCTGACGCAAAAAATACTGCACGGCACCCTGGCCGAATTGCACGCAGGCGACGCTACCAACCGCGAAGCCACGGCGCAGACCGTCTCAAAACTCTTCCTGCGCGGCCAGTTGCCCAAGCTTCGGCCTGAAGACAAAGAGCGTTAGCGGCGATTCATTGCCGCCCGGGTTTTGTCATTGCGGACCTGATCCGCAAGCCATGAACCCGAACCCCGTATACGCCAGCGAAGTCATGGATCCCGGATCAAGCCCGGGATGACAAGCAGATAAAACCTTTCCTCTCATGAAACCTTTTCTACGCCAGACCCTCGACCGCCAGCTTTTAAGACTGCATGAACTGGACGCGCTGCTGTCCGCCAGCGACGTGGTGAGCGACCTGGACCGCTTTCGCAGCCTGACGCGCGAACACGCCGAAGCCAGCACGATTGCCGAGCAGTACCGCAAGCTCACCAGCCGCGAAGCCGATCTGGCCAGCGCACAAGCCATGCTGGACGACGCCGGCAACGACGCCGAGATGGTGGAGATGGCTGAAGAAGAAATCAGCGCCGCCAAAACAGACATTGCGCAGATCGACGAGGCGCTGCAGCTGATGCTGATCCCCAAGGACCCGGACGATGTGCGCCCGGCCTTTGTGGAAATTCGCGCCGGTACGGGCGGCGACGAGTCGGCGCTGTTTGCGGGCGACCTGTTCCGCATGTACACACGCTACGCCGAGCGCAAGGGCTGGCGCACCGAAGTCATCAGTGAGTCATCAAGCGAGCTCGGCGGCTACAAGGAGGTGGTCATCCGCGTGGAGGGCGCAACAGATGCGAGCGGCGTGGGCGTGTATGGCAAGCTGCGTTTTGAGTCTGGCGGCCACCGCGTTCAGCGCGTACCGGCGACGGAAACGCAGGGCCGTATCCACACCAGTGCCTGCACGGTGGCGGTGATGCCCGAACCGGACGAAGCCGTGGCCATCCAGATCAACCCGGCCGATTTGCGCATCGACACCTACCGCGCCAGCGGCGCCGGCGGCCAGCACATCAACAAGACCGACTCGGCCGTGCGCATCACCCACCTGCCCACCGGCATCGTGGCCGAGTGCCAGGATGGCCGCAGCCAGCACAGCAACAAGGCGCAGGCGCTCAAGGTGCTCACCGCGCGCATCCATGAAAAAGACCGCGCCGAACGCGCCGCCAAGGATGCCGCGTTACGCAAGGGCCTGGTGGGCACTGGCGACCGCAGCGACCGCATACGCACCTACAACTTTCCGCAGGGCCGGCTCACCGACCACCGCATCAACCTGACGCTCTACAAGCTGCTGACCATCATGGAAGGCGACCTGGAAGACGTGGTCACCGCCCTGCAGGTGGCCAGCGGCGCCGAACAGCTGGCTGAGCTGGAAACGGCATCCCAGAATTGAGCGCCGCCATGGCCATGACTTGCGCACAAGCCTTGCAGGCCGGGGCCACGCTGGGCCTCGACAGGCTGGATGCGCAGTTGCTGCTGCTGCACGTTTTACAAAGGTCGGACAGCGACCGCGCCTGGCTGCTGGCGCATGACGATGATGTGCTGGACGAGGCTGTAGCCGGCCGGTTTCAGCTGCTCTGTTTGCGCAGGGCAGCCGGTGAACCCCTCGCCTACATCGTCGGCTACAAGGCTTTTTTTGGGCTGGATCTGAAGGTCGATACCCGCGTGCTGGTGCCGCGCCCCGACACCGAGACGCTGGTGCAATGGGCGCTGGACCTCGCGCCGCAGTGGACGCTTACCGAAAAAATCAGGGTGCTGGACCTGGGCACAGGCAGTGGCGCCATCGCGCTGGCGCTGGCGCAGAGCTGGGACAACGAATCACGGCCCGCCGAAATCTCGGCCATTGACACAAGCGCAGATGCCCTGGACGTGGCCCGTGTAAACGCAGCGCAACTTGGCCTCGCCGTACAGTTTTCTCAAAGCTCCTGGCTTGACAAAGTCAGCGGCCACTTTCACCTGATCGTCAGCAATCCACCGTATATCGCGGATGCCGACGAACATCTGGCCGCCCTGCGCCACGAGCCCCTGCAGGCTTTGACAGCCGGAAACGATGGGCTGGAGGACATTCGCAAGATCATCCAGCAGGCACCGGGCCACCTGCATCCAGGCGGCTGGCTGCTGCTGGAGCACGGCTATGACCAGTCCGCCAGGGTTTGTGAAATGCTGAGGGCGGAGGGCTTTGTGCATGTGCAAAGCCGGCAGGACCTGGCCGGCATCAACCGCTGCTCGGGCGGGCAATGGTCCGGCACAACCGGGGAATCCGGAACAGCGGGATAATCAGGGATTGAATTTTTCCGGGTCGAACGGCATATCAAACCGACTGACCCAACCACCAGATCAAGGACAGACCATGAGCGACACCCAGCAACGCATTGACCAGATCGTTAAATCCAGCGACGTTGTGCTGTTCATGAAGGGCACGGCGCAGTTTCCCCAGTGCGGTTTTTCAGGCAAGGCCATCCAGGTGCTGAGGGCTTGCGGCGTGACAAAACCGGCCACCGTGAACGTGCTGGAAGACCCTGAAATCCGCCACGGCATCAAGGAATACAGCAACTGGCCAACGATTCCCCAGCTCTACGTCAAGGGCGAATTTGTCGGCGGTTCGGACATCATGATGGAGATGTACGAAAACGGCGAACTCCAGCAGATGCTGGGCGCTCCGGCAGCCTGAAAATCCGCCTCGGGGCGGACCTTGCCGTATTTGATGACCTAGCGGGTGTAGCCGGTACAGACGCCCGCATTCGCGGCGCCCTTGCACTCCATCTTGAGCCGTGCACGGCGTTCAGCTTTGGACTCTTCAGAGCCCGGCAGGAACTTTACCTTGCTGGTTTTTGCCTTGGCGGCTTTTTTCTTTTTGGCCTTGGCTGTTTGTTGCACCGGTCCGTCGCTGTTACCCGAGGTGGCCGCGATGGCAGCACCGGACAGCTTGCACACCAAACAGGCACCGATCAGCGCCAGACGTACACATTCAAACGCGGACTTTTGCATCATTTTTTTCCTCCCTGAATTTTTGAAAAACCACGGCTCTTGATGGCCGCATCACGATCAGGTTCAGGCCTTAAGCCTAATCACTGAAATTTCGGGTCGCCGTAAAACTCGTCGTCCTGTGGCGTATCGACAGGCATGCGAAAACCCTCGCTGGCCCAGGCGCCCAGGTCCATGTTCTTGCAGCGCTCGCTGCAAAAGGGTCGAAACGCATTGCTGGGGGCGTAAACACTTTTGCCCTTGCAGGCCGGGCAAACCACAATTTTCGGCGCAGGCTGATCTGGGGTCATGGCTGGTTTCATGAGTTGCAGATGGTGATGGGTGATTTCAGCACAAGGGTCTGCGCAGACTGCAGCGTCACACCACCCTTATGAGCAGAGCGTCAATTCAAACGAGGCGTCGTCGGTACACGCGTGAAGGCGGTCGTCACCTTCATGCCGCATCAGGCGCACGGACACCATCAGGCGGTTGCCGCTGATCTCTGGAATGAGGCCCAGTGAAGGGTCTATGCGCAACCTCAGGAGCTGGAAGGTCCGCCCTTGCGGAAGGTTCTGCTGATACTGCCCTGCAGGCGCGACCACTTTTTGTGCGGCGCCGGAGTCGCGCAACAACTGCAGCAACAGGCGGATGGATTCAGCCAGCGGCACCAGCGTGGATGTCCAGCGCTGCAAATCCCGCTGACGGGTTGCCACATCAAAGTGTTGCCAGGCAAAGTAGGCCGGTAAATCGAATTCGCAGGTGCCGCCGGGAATGCCGACACGGCTGCGTATGCTCATCAGCCAGTCGTTCTCGGTGAGCGTCTGGCCGGCCTTGCCCGCGAGGCCGTTGAGTGACGAAAAACAGGCTTCAAGCTGCGAGGTCACCTCGTCCAGAACGGTCTCTGCAATGGCCGGGTTGCCACGGTAGCTGTTGAGGATCTGCTTTTGTTTCTCAAGGTCCTTGAGCACGTCCATCTTCAGGTCGGCACGCGCCGCGACGTCCATGACCTCAAAAATTGTGGTGATCGCGTAGTGGTGATCGGTCGGGGTGTCCCTTGCAACCAGTTCGCCGAGACGCCGGAAGAGGTGCTCAAGCCGCAGGTAAGTGCGTATGCGTTCGTTGAAGGGATACTCGTAAAGGATCACGGCACTGTCTTTATCGGCTCATTGGGGATGTTTTCGCATCATAGCCCGAAGCGGCGCGAAATCTGCCGTGTCATCAGCGCCAGTTCTTCGAGGGCAATGCCGTCGTTGTAGATACAGGCATCGGCGGCTGCACGCCGGGCTGCACGAGTTGCCTGCCCTGCGATCACTTTTTGCACGGCGTCCGGCGTCCAGCCATTACGCGCCACGACCCGCGCTATCTGCGTGGCCTCAGTGCAATCGACGACCAGCACCTGGTCAAGCTGCTGACGCCAGCGGCCTGATTCGACCAGAAGGGGAATGTCAAACAGCACGCATGCGCTGCCGGCCTGCAGGGCCTGCTGCGCCTGCCTGAGGGATTCAAGGCTCACGAGCGGATGAATGATGGCTTCAAGCTGATGGCGCGCAGCAGCATCATCAAACACCAGTTGCCGGATGAAGTCGCGGTCCATGGCGCCTTCGGCGTTGATGGCGCGAGGACCGAATTGTTTTGCGACCGGGGCGATGGCTGGGCCGCCTGCAGCAGTGACTGAACGCGAAATCGCGTCTGCATCAATGAGCACGGCGCCGCACGTCACCAGAATTCGGGCAACGGCGCTTTTGCCGCTGCCTATGCCCCCGGTCAGGCCGACTCGCACGTCAACGCATCACCAGAGGAAAGGCAAAGGGCACAAATGCCCGCACCTGTTCCGGACCGACCACCAGACACACCAGCCCGGCGCCCGCCAGGAAAGGGCCAAAGGCGATGGGAACGTCCTTGTTCGAAAGACGGCCGACGACCAGCATGCCTGTGCCAAGAACAGCGCCGACAGCAGAAGACACCAGCACGACCGCCAGAAGGTAGTCGGCACCCAGCCACGCGCCGAGGGCTGCAAGCAGCTTGAAATCGCCGTAGCCCATGCCCTCCTTGCCGGTTGCAAGGCGGTAGAGGTGATAGATGGTCCACAAAACAAGGTAACCCGCAACAGCGCCCCAGACGCTTGACGCCAGCGGCACCGTCAAACCCAGCAGGGACGCCACCAGTCCAAGCCACAGCAGCAGGTAATTCAGGCTGTCGGGCAGCAACTGGGTATCGAGATCAATCATGAACTGACAGATGAGAATGGCCGCAAAAGCGCACCACGCCGCAGCCGTGATGGTCAAGCCCCAGCGATACGCGCAGAGACCAAAAATCAGGCCCGTTGCGATTTCCACAAGAGGGTAGCGGACGCTGATGCGTTGGCCGCAACCAGCACATCTACCACCGAGTGCCAGGTAACTCAGCACCGGGATATTCTGGTACCAGGCAATGGCAGCGTCGCAGTGGGCGCAACGCGAACGCGGTTTGGCCAGCCCCAGCACCGGCAGGGATTCAAGGGCCTCGCCTGCTGCCTCAGCGCTTGAATAAAGATGCGCCGGTGGCGAGACCTTGCCGCTGAAAACCAGATCCCACAGCGAGACGTTGACGCCCATCGCAGGATCGGCCGCCATCAGGTTGTCACTGGATTCACGCAGCCACTGCCTGTACATGATGAGTGGCGTCCGGTGGATCACCACATTGAGGAAACTGCCGATCAGCAAACCAAAAAAACCTGCGATGCTGGCCAGCATCCAGGCGGGCAAGGTCGCCAGCATTAAACGACTTGACCCAATTTGAAAATGGGCAGGTACATCGCCACCACGATGCCGCCGATCAGGCCGCCCAGGAACACGATGATGATGGGCTCCATCAGGCTGGAAAGACCAGCCACCATTTCATCCACCTCGGCCTCATAAAAGTCGGCAGCCTTGCCCAGCATATGGTCGACCGAACCGGATTCCTCACCAATGGCGCACATCTGAAGCACCATGGTCGGGAACAGGTTGGCGTTGCTCATGGCTGCCGTCAGGCTGGTGCCGGTAGAGACTTCCTGCTGGATTTTTTCAGTGGCATCGGCATAAAGCGAATTACCCGAAGCCCCACCGACAGAGTCCAGCGCCTCAACCAGCGGCACACCGGCAGCAAACATGGTGGACAGCGTACGGGTCCAGCGGGCGATACATGATTTTTCAATCAGCGCACCAAAAACAGGAACCTTCAGCAAGATGCGGTCCATGACACGCTGCATTTTTTCACTGCGTTTCCAGGACTGGAAGAAAAAGTACAGGCCGCCGCCTATCCCGCCAAAAATCAGCCACCAATAGGCGACAAAAAATTCACTGATGGCGATCACAAACAGGGTAGGTGCCGGAAGATCAGCGCCGAAATTTGCAAACACGCTTTTAAAAGCCGGGATCACAAAAATCATGATGACGGCAACGACCACAAACGCCACCACCACGACCGAGATGGGGTACATCAGGGCCGACTTGATCTTCGACTTGATGGCCTCGGTTTTTTCCATGTAGACCGCAAGGCGGTCGAGCAGGGCTTCGAGAATACCGGCAGCTTCACCCGCCTCGACCAGGTTGCAATAAAGCGCGTTGAAGTAGAGCGGATACTTTCTGAAGGCCGCGCTCAGCGAAGTACCGGTCTCCACATCGGTCCGCACATCGTTGAGCAACTTGGTCACGCTGGCGTTGGCATTGCCGCGGCCGACGATGTCAAAAGCCTGCAGGAGCGGCACGCCGGCCTTCATCATGGTTGCCAGTTGACGCGTGAAAATCGCGATATCTTTTGGTTTGATCGACTTGCCAGAGCGCATCCGGCGTTTCTTGATTTTGGTGGGCATCACGCCCTGGCGGCGCAGCGAGGCCTTGACCTGGTTTTCGCCGGAAGCACGGATTTCCCCGCGCACGGCCTTGCCGCCACGGTCCTTGCCCTCCCACTCGAAAACAAACTCCTGAATATTCCGTGATACCGCTGTTGCCATGATGTTTTCTCGTTTTTACAGAGCTGGCAGGACCGCCGATGCCGCAATGCAGCCGGTACCTTGTACGACCAGGCTCAGCCCTAGACGTTGGTACACGCCAGGACCTCTTCGACAGATGTCATACCGAGTTTAACTTTGTGAAGCCCCGCCTGGCGAAGGCTGCGTACGCCCTCGGACTGGGCCTGCGCAGCGATTTCAAGGGCACTGCCGTCGCGCAGGATGATGCGCTGGATTTCCTCTGTAATCGGCATGACCTGGTAAATACCGACCCGGCCTTTGTAACCATTGGTACACATCGAGCAGCCTACCGGGCGATACGGCGTCCATGACCCGTCAACCTCTTCTTCACTGAACCCCGCCTCAAGCAGGGTCTCACGCGGAATGTCCTGCGGTTTTTTACAGTTGGGGCACAGACGGCGGGCCAGACGCTGAGCAGTGATCAGAATCACGCTGGACGCGATATTGAAGGGCGCAATGCCCATGTTGCGCATACGGGTCAGGGTCGTGGGCGCATCATTGGTGTGCAGGGTGGACAACACAAGGTGACCCGTTTGCGCAGCCTTGATGGAAATATCGGCGGTCTCCAGATCCCGGATTTCACCGACCATGATGATGTCGGGATCCTGCCGCAGGAAAGCCTTGAGTGCGACCGGGAAGGTCATGCCTGCCTTGTCGTTCATGCTGACCTGGTTGACACCAGGCAAGGTAATTTCGGCCGGGTCTTCTGCAGTGGCGATATTGACACCGGGCTTGTTCAGGATATTCAGGCAGGTGTAAAGCGACACCGTCTTGCCGGAGCCGGTTGGCCCCGTGACCAGCACCATGCCGTAAGGCCGGCTGATGGCATCGAGCAGGCGCGCTTTTTCTTCGGGCTCGTAGCCGAGCGCATCAATACCGAGTTTTGCGCTGCTCGGGTCGAGAATACGGATGACGATTTTTTCACCGTACATGGTCGGCAAGGTGCTGACCCGGAAATCGATCACCCGGTCGGGGCCGATCTTGAGCTTCATCTTGCCGTCCTGCGGCACCCGCTTTTCGGAGATGTCGAGCTTGGAGATCACCTTGATGCGCGCGGCGAGTTTTTCCTTGATGGCCACGGGCGGTGAGGCGATTTCGCGAAGCTCTCCATCAACCCGGAAACGCACCCGATAGGTGTGCTCAAAAGGCTCAAAGTGAAGGTCGGATGCCCGCATGCTGAAGGCATCCAGCAACATTTTCTGGAGGAATTTGACGACCGGCGCGTCTTCGACCTCGGCAACGCTGGCATCAGCGCTTTCGCTGGCCATCTCGGCGCTGGACTCGTCAAACTCGAAGTCGTCACCGATGATGCTTTCCATGGCCTCGGCAGCCGTGGTCGTGGACGCCTCAACCAGTTTGGACAGCTTGTCGTATTCGGCAATCACCCAGTCCACGCCCATCTGGGTGGAAAACTTGATTTTTTCAGCGGCTTCCTGGTCGGACGGATCAGCAGTCGCAACAATCAGGCGGTTGTTGCGTTTGCTGAGCACGACGATACGGTAGGTCTGGCAGATCTTGCCGTCCAGCAGGCCCTTGGGCAGTCGCTGGACGTCGATCGCCTCAAGGTCCAGCAGCGGCGCAGCGAATGCCGACGACATGGTGTGCGCGAGGTCTGACGCAGAAACTGCGCCGGAACCCGTCAGTTCTGCAATAAAACTTGTGCGACCGCTCTGGGCCTTGCGAAAAATGTCTTCGGCGGCTTTCTGGCCCAGCTTGCCCGCCATCACCAGCGCCCGCCCCAAACCTGGCAGGGCCATGGAAGGGGCTTCGTTCAATACGGTTTCAACAGCGGCCATAGTCCTGTAAATCCTGACCAGTCGGGTCAATGGGTACCATCAAATGGATATCATCGCCCATCGCGCCATGGGTGTAAATCGAAAATACGCGCTTGCCCCCCGCTTGTGGGGAAACTGGCGAAAAGGCACGCCGAAGCGCGAAAACACAACGACGCCATGATGACTGCAGTCCGAATTGGTCGGGGTGAGAGGATTCGAACCTCCGGCCTCTACGTCCCGAACGTAGCGCTCTACCAGGCTAAGCTACACCCCGCTTGGCAACCGGCACCACGCCAACCAGTTTCAGGAGCGACGCTCCAGCAGTTGGGATGCCAGTTGCTGCAAGGCATTACTGTAGATGTTTTGGGGTAGTTTTTGCAAGGCATCCAGCGCGCGCCTAGCTTCTGACGCTGCTGCGTCCCGTGTAGCAACCAAAGCACCGGTTTTTTGTACGATACCTATGATTTCCGACATATGGGCGGTACCCCCGGTCTCGATCGCCTCACGGATGGTGGTCCGCTCCGCATCGCTACCGCGCTGCATGGCGATGATGAGCGGCAGCGTGGCCTTGCCTTCACGAAGGTCGTCACCCAGGTTTTTTCCCATTTCGGACACGTCGCCGTCGTAATCCAGCACGTCATCAATGACCTGAAATGCCGTACCCAGCGCCTGGCCGTAGTCCGCACAGCTTTTTTCAATCTCCGGCGGTGACTGCGCCAGAAGGGCTGCCAGCCGGGCGCTGGCCTCAAACAGCTTGGCTGTTTTGGAGCGGATCACCAGCAGATAACCCTCTTCGGACAGGGAAGCATCATGCATGTTCATCAGCTGCAGAACCTCACCCTCGGCGATCACATTGGTCGCCTCGGCCAGGGTTTGCATGATGCGCATGTCGCCCGCATCGACCATCATCTGGAATGCGCGGGAGTACAAAAAGTCTCCCACCAGCACGCTGGCCGGGTTGCCGAAGGACTCATTGGCCGTTGCGCGCCCCCGGCGGAGGGTGGACTCATCGACCACGTCATCATGCAAAAGTGTGGCCGTATGGATGAATTCAACCACCGCAGCCAGGTTGAAACGCTGCTCGCCGCGATAGCCCAATGCGCCCGCCATCAGCAGCAGCAAAGCCGGCCGCAGGCGTTTGCCCCCTGCATCGATGATGTAACGCGAAACCTGGCTGACCAGCGGAACCTCGGATTTCAGTCGCTCCGCGATGACCCGGTCCATCCCCTGCATGTCGTCGGCAATCAGGGCGAGCGCAGCGGCGGTACTTGATGAATTGGCAGACAAAAGGCGGTCCAGACGTGGTGAGATTGGGGCAGATTATAGGAAGGCGGTTTGCGGCCTGGATGGCAGTCGGGAGGTGAAAAAGCTCGGGCGTGGCCATTTTTCGCCTTCCGTGCTAGAATCTTGGGCTCTGCAGAAATCCGTCTGCGGAACTCAATTTAAGAGGTCTTACATGTACGCGGTCATAAAAACCGGTGGCAAACAATACAAGGTTGCTACTGGAGAAAAAATTAAAGTAGAACAGATTGCTGCGGACGTAGGCCAAGAGATCGTTATTGACCAGGTATTGGCTGTCGGAACCGGCAGCACAATCACGGTCGGTACGCCCTTGGTGTCCGGCGCTACTGTTACGGTTACTGTCCTGTCCCAGGGCAGGCACGACAAGGTTCGCATCTTCAAGATGCGCCGTCGCAAGCACTACCAAAAACGTCAGGGTCACCGTCAGAACTTCACGGAACTGCAAATCGGCGCCATCGTCGGTTAAGCAGGAACGCACCAAGGAGTATTGAAAAATGGCACAGAAAAAAGGCGGCGGCTCTACGCGAAACGGGCGTGATTCACAGCCCAAAATGCTCGGCGTCAAGAAATTTGGCGGCGAGGTCATCAGTGCAGGCAGCATCATTGTTCGCCAGCGCGGCACCCGTTTCCACCCCGGCGTGAATGTCGGCGTGGGCAAGGACCACACCCTGTTTGCACTGGTTGACGGTCAGGTGTCATTCGCCATCAAGGGCGCACTGAACAAGCACACTGTCAACGTGACCCCGGCGTAAGCTGATCACTTCGATTAAGTCGCTTGACTGAAAACGAAGCCCCGACCTGTCGGGGCTTTTTTATTTGTAAACTGTTTTCCCGGACTTCCGGGCGGCTCCGACAACGCAGCCGCCACCACAGTACACACCAGAGCTGATCATGAAATTTGTAGACGAAGCCTTTATTGACATTGCCGCGGGCGATGGCGGGGCGGGCTGCGTCTCGTTCAGCCACGAAAAGTACAAGGAGTTCGGCGGCCCCAATGGCGGTGACGGCGGGCGCGGTGGACACGTCTATGCGCTGGCCGATATCAATCTCAACACCCTGGTCGATTTCCGTTTCTCACGCCGGCACGAAGCGCGCAATGGCGGCCACGGCATGGGCTCGGACATGTTCGGCGCCAAGGGCGACGACATTGTCCTGAAAATGCCGGTCGGCACCATCATCACCGATGGCGAAACCGGTGAAGTGCTGTTCGAGTTGCTGGTGCCCGGCGAGGAAATCCTGATCGCCAAGGGCGGCGATGGCGGCTTTGGCAACCTGCGCTTCAAAAGCTCCACCAACCGGGCGCCGCGCAGCAAGACACCCGGATGGCCGGGTGAGCGCAAAAGCCTGAAGCTCGAACTGAAAGTGCTGGCCGATGTCGGCTTGCTGGGCATGCCCAATGCCGGCAAATCAACCTTTATTTCTGCGGTGTCCAATGCACGTCCGCGCATTGCCGACTACCCCTTCACGACCCTGCACCCGAATCTGGGCGTGGTGCGCGTCGGGCCAGAGCAGAGTTTTGTCGTCGCCGACCTGCCCGGCCTGATTGAAGGCGCTTCTGAAGGTGCAGGTCTTGGCCACCAGTTTCTGCGCCACCTGCAACGTACGCGGCTTTTGCTTCACATCGTTGACCTGGCGCCATTTGACGAGGGCGTCGACCCGGTCGCCCAGGCGAAGGCCATCGTTGGTGAGCTGAAGAAATACGACGAAGCGCTGTACAAGAAGCCGCGCTGGCTGGTGCTCAACAAGCTCGACATGGTCGATGCCGACAAGCGTGCGGAGATCGTCAAGGACTTCGTCAAGCGCTTCAAGTTCAAGGGCCCGGTGTTCGAGATTTCGGCGCTGACGCGAGAAGGCTGCGAGCAGCTCATCAAGACGATTTACAAACACGTCAAGGAAGTGCAAAAAAGCGAGCAGCCGCCGGAAGACATCGACCCGCGGTTTGTCGAACTGCCGCCCGAATAATCGTCAAGCGCCACAAAAGCGCTGCCCGCCCACAGACAGGACAAGTCACCTCACCACCTGGTGCGGCCAGAAATAAACCCAAGCATGTCAGACACCACAAGTTCTACCGTCCTGCGCAACGCCAGGCGCATCGTGGTCAAGGTTGGCTCCAGCCTGGTGACCAACGAAGGCCGCGGGCTGGATTTCGATGCGATTGGCGAGTGGTGCACGCAGCTCGCCGCGCTGGTCAAGGACGGCCGCGAAGTCATCATGGTCAGCAGCGGCGCAATTGCTGAAGGCATGAAGCGCCTTGGCTGGAATGTGCGCCCCAAAACCATCCACGAGCTCCAGGCAGCTGCGGCTGTCGGCCAGATGGGCCTGATACAGGCCTATGAAACCAAGCTGCGGGAAAATGGCATCGGCAGCGCGCAGGTGCTGCTGACGCATGCCGATCTTGCCGACCGCGAACGCTACCTCAACGCGCGCTCGACGCTGCTCGCATTGCTGCAGCTGGGCGTGGTGCCCGTCATCAATGAAAACGACACCGTCGTCAACGACGAGATCAAGTTCGGCGACAACGACACGCTGGGCTCACTCGTCGCCAATCTGGTGGAGGCCGATGCACTCATCATCCTGACCGACCAGCGCGGCCTCTACACGGCCGATCCACGCAAAAACCCCGACGCAAGGTTTGTCGATGTGGCGAAAGCCGGCGACCCGGCCCTTGAAGCCATGGCCGGCGGTGTGGGCTCCAGCATTGGCAGCGGCGGCATGATCACCAAAATCCTGGCGGCCAAACGTGCAGCCGGTTCAGGGGCGTCCACCGTGATTGCCTGGGGCCGCGAGCCGCAGGCCCTGATACGCCTGACACAGGGCGAGGCCATCGGTACATTGCTGATCGCACAGACCCAGAAGAACCAGGCGCGAAAACAATGGATTGCCGATCACCTGCAGATGCGCGGCTCGGTAACCGTCGATGCCGGCGCCATCAGCAAGGTACGCGACGAAGGCAAAAGCCTTCTGCCGATTGGCATGACGGCGGTGCAGGGCGAGTTCTCGCGGGGTGATGTGATTGCCGTGCGTGATGCAGACGGCGTGGAGATTGCCCGGGGCCTGGCCAACTATTCAAGCTCTGAGGCACGGCTGATTTGCCGCAAGGCTTCTTCCGAATTTGAAAAGCTGCTGGGCTACACGGGTGAGCCCGAAATGCTGCACCGGACCAATCTGGTCCTGACACGCTGATTCAGACCGGGTTCACTGGTCCCGGTACAGCCCGAAGTCCCTGACTCTGGCCGCGATTTCAGCCGCAGTACCGCCCGGCGCGGCACCGTCACAAGCACCCGCCTTTGCAAAAGCCAGCGCATGCGTTGATGGCATGTTGCCGAATACGGATTGCCACTGGGGGCTGGTTGTCGGCTCCCATTTGCCGGCAAACTGGCGCGCATAGGTTTTCATCTCGCCGGTCGCGCAGTGCAGGCCTTCGTACATCACATTGCGGACACCACTGGCGCTGGTCGCCACCATGACATAACGCACCACACTGTCGGCTTTTGTCACGCTGATGGAAGCAGGGTCCACACCGTACACGATGGACTGCCCCCCACTGACCTTGAAGGTGATCAGCTTGGCAACGTCAAAAGCAGGCGGTGGCGGCGCTTCTGTCTCTTTCCAGTCCGGCTTGTCCTGAAAAAACTGCGCGGATGCAGCAAGCGGCGCCAGCACGGCAAGCGCAAGCACGAGGCCGCGAAGGGCAAAAGAAAATGTCTGCAAGGCAGGTTCAGGTCTCATTCTTTTTGTCGTGAGTGTCCGCATCCATGCTGGTCTGCGGATCGGGTTCAAAGGTGGCACCGGGCGGCAATTCAAACGACGCACCCGGCCGGTTCGCACCATCCGGGCCGCCCTGATCGCGCGGGTGGGCGTTGGCCCGGAGGTAACGGTTGCGATGGTCGGGCCGATGGTCGGGACGATGGTCTGGCCGATGGTCAAGCCGAGGGACAAAACGCGCCAGCTCGCTCAGGGCCATTTCATAAACGCCGCGCTTGAATTCAACAACGACATCGAGCGGCACCCAGTAGTCGTTCCAGCGCCAGGCGTCGAATTCAGGGTGGTCGGTGGCACGCAGGTTCAAATCCCAGTCGTGACCAACCAGCTGGAGCAGAAACCAGA
>JAZKCB010000139.1:0-5132 GCA_040388335.1 Pseudomonadota bacterium
TCTGAACACTGTTGAATATTGGACACAAAAACTGTTGGGCTTCACAGGGGATTTCTACCGAGCCAGCTGGTTTATTTCGGCATGCCTTGCGCGAGCCACTGAGCGACCTGCGCCGCATCGGCTTCACTGAGGGACTGAGCCGGCATCGCAATGGCACCCCACACGCCCTGCCCGCCAGACCTGATTTTGCCCGATAGGTAATTCACCGCGTCGGCGCGATCCTTATATCTGGCGGCGATCTCATTAAAGCCGGGACCGACAAGCTTGCTGTTGATGCCATGGCAAGCCAGGCAGGCATTTTTCTGCAAGACAGGCGTGACGCTTGCGGTGCTTGCTCCGCTTGAAGCCGGTGCAGCTTTGGCTGCAGCCACCGGGGCAGCAACTACCGCAGTGCTCTGCGCAAAAACGGCGGGCGGCGGTCTTGAGGTGTCGGCGCCCCTGCTTGCGCCGACCATGCGGGACTGCTCCGCCAGGTTGCCATGCGCATTGCGGGCGTAGTCGGGCAAGAAGCTTTTGATCACCACATCAGATACGCAGTTCACCACACAGGCCGAGCCCTGCACGTCCGGTTTGGTCGTGCCGCCCAGTTCCCTGCCGGGCCACATGGCGTGGGCCGTCGTCGTGCCATTGCGGTTGGGCAACAGGGCTTGCACCTCGCGGACGTTTTTATCCGACAGTGTGTAGTCAGGTGGAAGAATGTTGCCCAGATTCAGCACATAAGCGGTCACCGCGTAGACCTCGTCAGTCGTCAGCGTCTTGGGCGCATTCCACGGCATGGCGCGGTTGATGTAGTCCCACAGGGTCGAGAGGGTGGACACCTTCATCAAGGTGGTGCGCTGCGGCTGATTGGCGCCGGGCATCAGGCCGTCAACGCGGCCATTTTTGATGTCTTCGGCCGTGGTGCCCCCGGCAATCGGCGTGAAGACTTCGGACGACTCGCCAAAACTGCCGTGACACGACGCACATTTTCCTTCCCAGATCACTTCACCCTGCCGGACCGAACCCTGGCCCTTGGGCAGGCCCTTGAAATCTGGGCGCACGTCGATGTCCCAGGCTTTGACTTCCGCCGGTGTGGCGGTGCGGCCGATGGCAGACATCGCAGCCTGCGCTGGGGTTTTGGCAGGGCCTTGCGAATGGGCTGCACATGAAATACCGATCGACACCATGAGCAAGCCATGGCGGAAACACGCGAAGGAGGCCTTAAACCTGGACATTTTTGACCTCGCCGTTTTCTTCAAGTGACCAGGACTGGATGGCGTTGTTGTGATAGATGCTGCGCGAGGCGCGCACCTTTCTGAGCTGGTGGTAATCGGGCTGGATCTGGCCGGTCTCGTCAACCGCCCGGCTCTGGAAAATGGCGGGTTTGCCGTCCCAGACAAAATCGGCGTTAAAGCGCGTGAGGCATTTGGTGAGCACCGGGCCTTCGATGCGCGCAGGCCGCCAGTTGCGGCCGCCGTCGGTCGAGACATCGACTTTTTTGATCTTGCCGCGGCCGCTCCAGGCCAGGCCCGTGATGGTGTGAAAACCCTTGTCGAGCAACACCTGCCCGCCGCTGGGCGAGGTGATGACGCTCTTGACTTCCTGAATGCTGGTGTACTGGCGGTGCAGGCCGCTGGGCTGCAGGTCCACGTAATGAATGGTCTCGTCTTTGGTGCCATACGGCATGTCGCCGAGCTCGATGCGGCGCAGGTATTTGACCCAGCTCACGCCCTGCACGCCAGGCACGACAAGCCGCAGCGGATAGCCGTTTTCAGGCCGCAGCATTTCACCGTTTTGCCCGTACGCGACCAGCACCTCGCCGCTCATGATGAGACTCATGGGAATGGTGCGTGTCATGCTGGAGCCGTCAGCGCCTTCAGCCAGCACAAACTTGCCGCGCTTGAGGTCGGCGCCGCAAAGCTCCAGCAGCGTGCGCAGCGGCACGCCGGTGAACTCGCTGCAGCTCAGCATGCCGTGGGTGTACTGCACGGTCGGCACGGCACTGTTGCCCCACTCCATGCCGGTATTGGCGCCGCATTCGATGAAATGCATGCGGCTGACATTGGGCAGGCGCATGATGTCATCCATGCTGAAGACCATTGGCCGCCTGAGCATGGTCTCGTCGGAGCCGTTGACCATGAGGCGGTGTTTGGTGGGGTCGATGTCCCACCAGCCCTGGTGGTGCCGCTCAAAGTGCAGGCCGCTCGGCGTGATGATGCCGAACAGGCCCTGCAGCGGGCAAAAACTGACGCTGGCCTGGCCGATACGCGTGAGGCCCGGGCTTTCGCGACGCTGCAGGTTTTTTTCAAATTGGCTGGGAAGACCGTAGGGACGGGCCGCCACCGGCTGGCCGAGGCCCGTGCTGTGCGGCGGCAGGTTCAGGATGTTGGGATCGCCTTCTGGCGTCTGCGCGCTGGCATGGGTGGCGACTGCAGAAGAAGCGGCAGCCAGCGCCCCCGCGAGAAAACCGCGACGCCCGGCCCGAACGTCCTTGATCTGGTCGGGGGTGAGGAAGTTTTCCGGCGCCCTCTGGATAAATCGGCTCAGCATGGTCTGTGATTCCGTTCAGACATTCAGGCGTTCATTGGCGTTTTGGGCGAAAGTGTCTGGCCCGCAGGCAAGGCATCCGGCTCATCGAGTTCAATCGCGATCTGGGTGCAAACGCTGCGGCAAAGCGCGACGGCTTTTTCACTTTGAACGCGGTAAATCACCTGGGCGCCTTCCTTGCGTTTGGCGAGCACCCCCGTTCGGTAGAGGACAGCGAGATGCTGGGACAGGTTGGGCTGCGTGGTGTCGATCTCCATGAGCAGCTCGTTGACGGATTTCTCGCGAACGCACAAAGCACTCAGAACCCGCAGGCGCATCGGCGTGGACAGCACCGCGAACAGTTCGGCAGCGAGTTCAAACACCCTTCCCTGCTCGACCGGCGCCGAAGACTGAATCATTTTTTCCATTTGCATCCCAACTTGAATATAAGCATTTACTTATATTCTGCATGCCAATGGAATGCACAGGATCAGCATTTACCCTCGATGCGATCCGAAAAATGCACCATTCCGGGTACAGAGGTGTCCGCCTGTCGTGCGAGGGCCAAACGGCGCTTTACCAGGCGGAAACAAGTGCAAAAAGTCACGCGCGGTTCATGAAGGGCATGCTATAAAACTTTTTGTTTCCCGGGTGCTGCCTAAAAATCAAAAAAAGCGGGGTATGAGGGCTATGGTTTCAAGACAAAAACTACTTGTGAGCGGCTTGCTGACCGCACTCATGGCCTCGGGTGCCGGTTTTGTGCATGCAGAAGTCGATGCGCTGGTACGCGAAGCACGCATCCTTCTTGAAAAGGGCCAGGCAAAGCAGGCATTTGACCTGCTTGAGCCACAGGAAACGCCCCGCGCCGGCGACCCTGACTTCGATACCGTTCTGGGCATATCGGCCATAGAAACACAGCAATTTACCCGGGCCATTTTTGCTTTGGAGCGGGTACTGGCGGTGCAACCTGAAAACTCACGCGCACGCGCGGAACTTGGCAGGGCCCTGTTTGCCGTCGGCGACACACAGGGCTCGCGCAAGGTACTGCTGGAGACCAAAAGAGACAATATTCCGGCCGAAGCGGCAGCCACTATTGACCAGTTCCTGCAGGCCATTGACCGCACCGAAGAGGCAGCCCGCTCATCGGTGCGGACCTACATCGAAACCAGCGTTGGCTATGACACCAACATCAATGCGGGCCCGGCCAATTCAAACATCGCCATTCCGGCGTTCGGCGGCCTGATATTTACCCTTGGCAATGCCGGGGTCGCGACCAAAGACGGATTTGCCAGCGTGGGCGCCGGGGTTTCCGCACGTTATGTGCTTGATCCAAGGTGGTCGCTGATCGGCAATTTGTCCGGCAATGGGCGCGGCAACCTGAACAGCGCCAACAAGGCGTTCAACAGCCTGCAGCTTGATGGAAGTGCCGGAGCAAGCTATCGCTACGAGAAGCATGAATTTACCGGTGTCGTTCAGGTCGGGAGCTTTGACGCCAATGGCACCCGTGCCCGAAACCAGGCGGGCCTGGTCGGTGAGTGGACTTACCGGATCGACGGTTTCAGGCAACTCAGCAGTTACATCCAGGCGGGTTCGCTCAGCTATCCGGGCCAGTCAACAAGGGATGTGAACAGGACCGTGATTGGCACCGCCTACGCACACTCATTTCGCAATGGCTTCCTGGCTTTTGCAGGAGCCTACGTCGGAAAGGAAAAAGAGAAAAACAGTGCATTTCCGCAACTGGGTCACGATCTTTATGGCCTTCGTGTGGGGGGCCAGCAGGAGTTCACACAGGACCTGGCCGGGTTTGCCAGCCTGAGCTTTGAGCGGCGCAGGTTTCACGGGCAGGATACGTTTTTCCTGGTCGTGCGCAATGACAAGCAACTTAACCTGAACCTTGGCCTGAACTGGGTGCCGGCCAAATTCTGGCGCGTCACGCCACAACTGGCGCTGACATCCGTGAAGTCCAACATTCCCCTTTCTGATTTTCAGCGGGCGGTGTTATCCGTCACCCTGCGTCGTGATTTCTAGAAAAAACACAGGTACCCCACCATGAATACCGCCGTGAAACTGAATCACACCCTTCTTGTTATTGCGCTGGCTGCGATTTATCCGCTGCAGGCGACGGCAGCGGCTTCTGCCGGTGTGGCGCAGTTCATCGCAGGCGATGTCAACGTGCGCCGCCCCGATGGCGGCACTGCGCCCCTGGCCAAGGGCAAGGACATCGAAAGCGGTGAGTCCATCATGACCGGCGTCAACGGCCGGGCGCAGCTCAAGTTCACCGATGGCGGGCTGATCTCGCTGCAGCCCAACACCGAATTCAAGATCACCAATTACAGCGACAACGCCGCCAACCCGAAAGAGGAACGTTTCCTCGTTGACCTGCTGCGCGGCAGCATGCGGGCCATCACCGGCCTGATCGGCAAACGTAACCGCGAAAATTACAAGGTCACCACCACCACGGCGACCATCGGCATTCGTGGATCGGGATTTACTGCGGGCTATAACCCCGATGGCTCCCTTGGCGTGACGACTGAACTGGATGCCATTGAAGTCTGCAATGCAGGCGGTTGCGTCGGCCTGACGGCGGGTGAGTCCGTGCGGGTCGCAAACTCCACGGACGCGCCGGT
>JAZKCB010000139.1:5232-20390 GCA_040388335.1 Pseudomonadota bacterium
CGACCAACAGCAACAACGGCACATTCATCAATCTCAAGATCGCTGCCACCGGATTCCTGCAGGGCATTTCCGGTCCCTACGCTGGCGGTGTGCCGACAGTAGCGCCCCAGGTGGCGACTTCTGCGACCCTGGTTGACGGCAAGCTGACCAAGTTCAACCTGGGCAGCGACGCGTATGTACCGTCCACCACCAACGGGGTCAGCTCTGTCGGGTCGATTTCCACCGGAGACTTCATTGGCTGGGGTACCTGGGTGACCAGCAGCAGGAACGGCGGCACTGCCATTTCCAACATGCACTACGTGGTGGGCCAGCCAACCCTCACCATGCCGACAACTGCAGGCCTGCTGACCTATACCCTGACGGGCGCATCGCCCGTCACCAGCTACGTCAACTCAACCGGCGTTGCAGGTGCATCCGGGACGCTGACCTCGGCTTCGCTGAGCGTCGACTTCAGCAACAGCAAGATGGGCGCGACCATCAACACAACCCTGGGCAATATCAGCATCGCAAGCAGCGCCATCGCCATTTCCGGATCACAGTTTTCGTATTCATCCGGCACCGGGATTTACGTGGACGGATTTTTCGCAGGTGCCAATGCAGCCCGGGCCGGCCTCGTCTATACCGCGCCCATCCTGAGCACGGGCTCATTCTCGGGCGCCGCGACATTCAAGGCGCCCTAGGCCCGGCGCAGGTAAAAATCCAGGTAGCGTTCCGTCGCCACCGGTCCATGCACCTTGATGGCCTGATGTCTTGCCGCCTCACCGCTTTGACGACGCAGCCCTGTTGAAGTTTCAAGCGCCTTCAATGCATCCCAGGCCTCTTCCTGGGTTCGTATGAGGAAGCCCGATACGCCATGCTCAATGACCTCCGAATAACCACCGACTTCATGCGCCACGACCGGCAGCCCGGAAGCCATGGCTTCGAGGACAACCCTGCCGTACGCTTCGGCGAACAGCCCGGTGCGGTAAAAAACGGCATCCAGTGACCGGTAGAAATCCGGCATGCTTTCTGCCCCGGCGGGCAACAATTCAACGCCCTCCACCTCACCCATGCCGGGCGCCAGGCAGGTCCCGCCCATGATGCGTACCCGGATACCCCGGCTTGCAAGCATGCGGTACAGAGCAGGATCCTGGGGGTGGTGTTTCTCGAGGAAGTCGCGACTGGCACGGCCTACCGTGAATGGTCTGGCTTGCAATGTATCGGC
This sequence comes from Pseudomonadota bacterium, assembly GCA_040388335.1. Classification (GTDB taxonomy): domain Bacteria; phylum Pseudomonadota; class Gammaproteobacteria; order Burkholderiales; family Burkholderiaceae_C; genus Polaromonas. The sequence continues at coordinate 6,437 of JAZKCB010000139.1, forward strand.
CGGCAAACCTTCAAGCCGTTCCGCAGCCACCTGCAGAAAAGGCGCAAGATCCAGCAGGCTGGGTATAACCTCCCCCGGCAAGGCCGCCGTGCGCCTGAGCAGGTCAGAAACAAAAACAATTTCCGGCTCAAGTCCCGTGAACTCGCGGATGCCTTCAATGATGGCAAACAGCTGCAATTGGTTGGCGAGGTTGTGGAAAAGGATGATCCGGTCAAAGCGCGTGTACCTGAGCCAAATGCCGGGCTGCAAATGAACGCCGCCTATCAGCAAGGTCCCATTCGCGGGAAATTGCTGCGCAAATGGCTGGATGCAGGTAATGCCTTCAGCCGCATAGGCAGCATGAAGCGGCATGTCAGACCACAGTCTCACGGGTCTTCGCCCGGCGACCATTCTCCTGAGGTCCAGCAATTCCCTTTCAGCGCCGGTATAGAGCTCGTTGAAGCGCCCGAGCAAATGCAGCGTGGAAGGTGATGCGGCAGCTTGATCTGTCATTGCCCCGCGATTATCCCTGTGCAGCTGCCACATAATCCCCGGATGGCGGACTCCATCCCTTCAACCTCTGAGGCATATGACCAATGGATGTTGCAGGGTGCGCAATGGCATGCCGCCGGCAAGCCTGAACTGGCGCTTGACGCTTTTGAGGCAGCGCTGACGCTTGTGCCCGGTGAGGTCAACGCCGCATCAGCCTGCGCGACCCTGCTCAGTGAGCTGGACAGGCCGCAAGCGGCCTACAGGATCCTGCTGTCAGTAGAGGCTGCATTGATGGCCGATCCCGATGGTGCCGCAAACCTGGCCATCGCGGCAGAAGCCTGTGGCGACCTCGCGAAGGCACAAGCTTGCTACGCACGTGCCCTCACGCTGAATCCGGATCACCTGCGTGCACTCAACAATGTCGGCATTCTTGCAGCGTCCGCAGGTCAATGGGATATCGCCGCAGAGCTTGCGCGCAAGTGCCTGACCCTCGATTCGATACATGTGCAGCACCACGCCAACCTGTGCGAGTTTTTATCGGGCGACCAGCGCTATCAGGAGGCCCTGGGGGTCGTGGCAACCGCCATTGCGCAATTCCCCGACGCACTGGAACTAAAGGTCCGCCATGTCGCCTTGCTTGCCTTCAACGGCGACCTGGAAAATTCAGATGCAGAAATGGCGCGCCTGCCGCCGCAAGCCCGCGCAGCCCTTGACGAGTTTTTGCTCAAGCTGGAATCGCCTGAAGAACGGCATGTACATCGCATCAGGACACGCAACAATCCGTCAACGCAGCCAGATGCGCTTGATATCTTTGCAGGCCAGGCTTTTCGCAAGCTATCGGCATGCGACTGGCGCAACAATACCAGGCTGACCGCCGTGCTCCGGGCGTCCCTTGCAGCGTCAGCCGGCACAGCGGGATGCCGCCACAGGTATCAGGCCCCCTTTTACGGCCCCATGCTGGGTCTGGACAACAGTGAAATTGTGCAGATACAGCGCGAATCCAGGGCTGCGGACGTCGCACGCGCCAGGGCCTTGCTGCCGGCGTTTGACGTTCGACCAAAGGCCGCAATAAAGAATGACGGCCGTCTTCATATCGGACTGTCCCTGGACAACCTGAGGGATGAGCGCCAGCGACGGGCATTGGTACATCAGCTCGCACACCATGACGCCAACCGTTTTGCTGTTCACGTTTATGCGTTTACCGCCCACCCAGACGCGCAGCATGCGGACCCGTTGCGATCCGTCGCTGCAAGTGTGGCCGAGCTTGGTCATATGTCTGACGTGGAAGCCGTGGCGCGCATCCGCCTGGACCGGCTCGATGTGTATGTCGAAATCTCGCCTGAAGGCCCCTTTCGGCGGCCCTTGATTTCAGCCCTGCGCGTAGCGGCGATACAAATCCAGAGCCCCCCAGCGCATGGCCAGGCGATGCCGGGATGGGACTACATCATTGCCGACGAATTTATGTACCCGGCCCCTCCCGACCCCGGTAGCCCGTCCGGCGGCGCAATCGTGCGGCTGCCAGAAACATCATGGCTGGCAACTCCCCGAGCTACGCCGGGAGGTCCTTCACAAATGGGGAATGTCGGCCTGCCCGAGGATGGGCTGGTGCTGTGTGCATTGATGCCGCCTGAAACACTTGACCCACAAAGTTTTGCCGCATGGATGAAAATCCTGCGCGCACTGCCTGACGCGGTGCTCTGGCTGCCACGCTGCGGGCGCGCAGCGGCCCATCTTGTCAGGGAAGCAAAGGCTGCCGGTGTTGGCGCGGAACGGCTGCTTTTCTCCACTTCCCAGGCCTTCGAACCCATGCTTGCAGCGCTAACGCAAACCAGCCTTTGCCTGGATACTTTTCTCACAAACTCTGCACGTGCGCTCGAAGACGCGCTGAATGCAGGCATACCGGCCCTCACATTTGCGGGTAACGGCATGGCCTCGCGCACAGGTGGCAGCATCCTGCGCGCTGCGGGCCTGCCCGACTGTGTCATGCCGAGTGCAGAGGCCTACGTGAGGCAAGCGGTGCGATTGGGCCGCGATACCCGGGTTCTCGCGGCGTTGAAGGAGCGTCTTCTGGCCTCACGATCCGTGTCGCCACTGTTCGACACCCAAACACGCATCAGGCAATGGGAGTGCGCCTGGACGATGATGGTGGAGCGCTTTCGCGCCGGATTGCCCCCTGCGGCTTTCGATGTGCCGGCTTCTGGCAAAAACATCGGGCTCTGAATCACCGGCAAATCCGTTCAACGATCAGCTGGTGATGGCACAAACCTCGCCAGTCGGCGGCAGGCCCAGTTCTTCCTTGGCATCCGCCACATTCACAGCCTTTGGCAGCGCCACTGCGTTTTTAACGGCCGTCAATTCTGCAAGGATGGAAATCGCAATCTCCGAAGGCGTCTTGCTGCCGATGTAAATGCCGATCGGTCCATGCAGCCTACCGAGCTCTTGATCACTCATACCGAAATGCTCGGCCAGACGTTCCCGACGCCGCTGGTTGTTGATGCGCGAGCCGATGGCTCCCACGTAAAAGGCGTCAGACCGCAAAGCCTCCATCAGCGCGAGGTCATCGAGCTTGGGGTCATGCGTCAGCGCGATCACGGCGCAGCGCCGGTCCAGCTTCATGGCCTGCACAACGTCATCCGGCATGTCGGTTGCCAGCTCCACACCGGGGACCTGCCAGGAGTTGCGGTATTCCTCACGAGGATCGCACACCGTCACCGCGTAATCCATGCCCTGCGCGATCTGCGCTACAAACCGCGACAGCTGCCCGGCCCCGATGATGAGCAGACGCCAGCGCGGTCCGTGCAGCGTCACCAGCGCACTTTCAGACACCTGCATCGATTGACTGGGGGACGCCGTGCTCAAACTGACTGCGCCCGTTTGCATGTCAAGCCGCCTTGCCACAAGCTCGCCCGACGCCAGCCGTTGCAAAAGTTCGCCGAGTTGGCTGGCCGGTGACAACGGTTCGATGGCCAGTTGGATGGTGCCGCCGCAAGGCAGACCGAAGCGGTGCGCCTCGTCTGCCGTCATGCCGTAGGTAACGACGGCGGGCTGCGTGCGTTCAAGGCCTTCCCGCCGGGCCCGGTCGATCATGTCATCTTCGATGCACCCACCCGATACCGAACCTACAACGCGGCCATCTTCACAGATAGCCAGCATGGAGCCCTCGGGCCGCGGGCTGGAACCCCAGGTTTTAAGAACGGTCACCAGCTCGCAGCGCAGGCCTGCCGCCAGCCACTGCGAGGAAGTTTTCAGAACCTCAAGGTCAATATTGTCCATACCTGCAGGTTACCAAAAACCGCTACCCTACGTCAGTACCTGCGTCATGGGCACGGCGTGTTCAGGCTTTGGCCAGATTGTCATGCAGCGGAAGTTGCCGTATGCGCTTGCCGGTCGCGGCAAACAGTGCATTGGCCACCGCAGGCGCGACCAGCGCTGTTGCAGGCTCGCCGATGCCGCCAGGCTTCTCCGTGCTTGGCACCAGCGTGATGTCAATCACAGGCACCTCATTCATGCGCAGCACGGGATAGTCACCGAAGTTGGTTTGCTGTACGCGCCCCTTGTCCAGCGTGATCTGGCTGTTCAACGCCGCTGTGAGGCCAAACACCACACTCGACTGGATTTGCGCGAGCACGGTATCAGGGTTGACCATGCGGCCCAGGTCTGCCACCACGGTCACCTTGTGCACGGTGATCTGCTTGTCCTTGACGGAGATCTCTGCAACCTGGGCCATATAGGTGTCATACCCTTCCATCAGCGCAATGCCGCGAAAGCGTCCCGCCGGTGCCGGTGTGGCCCAACCCGCCTTGTCCGCTGCCATCTTCAGCACATTCGCAAAGCGCGGCTGCTTTTCAAGCAGGGCCATGCGGTAGGCATAAGGGTCCTTGCCCGCGCCTGCAGCCAGCTCATCAATAAAGCTTTCATTGGCAAAAGCGTTGAGCGCATGGCTCACCGAACGCCAGTAACCCACGCGCAGGCCGCTGTCGTGCTTGACGATCTCGTGGCGCGTGGCCGGGATCTCGTAGGGCGCAAGTGCAGCTTCCGTCATGAGCGGATCCTGCGCCTCACCCGGCAGGCCGAAGACACGGCCGGTGACCGACTGCGACACCATCCGGAAAGTCATCGCGGTAGGCTTGCCGTCAGGGCCCACCGCGGCCGCCAGCTGATGTACGGACATAGGACGATAAAAGTCATGCGTCATGTCGTCTTCACGCGTCCAGAGCAGCTTGACCGGCTTGTTGACCGCCTTCGATATCTGGGCCGCCTGCACAATGAAGTCGAGGTCAATGCGACGGCCAAAACCGCCGCCCAGGAACGTGGTTTTCACCGTGATGTCTTCGGGCTTCATGCCCAGCGCCTTGGCCACAGCACCCTGTGCGCCATCCTGCCACTGGGTAGGGCCTATCAGGGCCATCTTGCCGTTGGCGTAACTGGCGGTGAAGTTCATCGGCTCCATGGTCGCGTGTGCCAGCAGCTGGGAAACGTATTCGGCACGCACCACTTTGCTCGCGCCTGCAATCACCGCATCGGCATCGCCCACGGCCTTCAGCGGCAGCGGCTTGTCGTTCGCCTTGCGAATACCTTCCAGCATCGAGGCATTGTTGATGGCGGCGCCTGCGCCTTCATCCCACACGACTGTCAAGGCTGCGCGCGCCTTCCTGGCGTGCCAGTAGCTGTCAGCCACAACCGCCACGCCATCCGGAATCTGCACCACGTCAATCACGCCGGGCATCGCCTTGGCTTTTGCAGCATCAAAGCTCTTGACCGTACCGCCGATGACCGGGCATTGCTCCAGGGAAGCGTAGACCATGCCGGGCAGCTTCACGTCGATGCCGAACTCGGCCTTGCCATTGACCTTGGAAGGCGTGTCAAGCCGCTTCGTGGCCTTGCCGATGATGGTGAAATCTTTCGGGTCCTTGAGTGCAACCTTTTCGGGCACAGGCAGCTTTGAAGCCGCCTCTGCCAGCGAGCCATAAGTGGCCTTTTTGCCGTTCGCACCAATCACCATGCCGTTTTCAGCCTTGAGCGTGGACGCATCCACATTCCACTTTGCAGCAGCTGCCGACAACAGCATGGTGCGCACCTGCGCCCCGGCGATGCGAAGCTTTTCCCAGCCATCGCGCACGGAGGTTGAGCCGCCGGTGAGTTGTGGGCCACCCAGCAGGGCGTTGCCATACACCTTGCCGTCAGGCGGTGCAATCGCCACCTTGATGCGGCGGATGTCTACATTGAGTTCTTCTGCAATCAGCATGGGCATGGACGTGTAGACGCCCTGCCCCATCTCGGAACGTGCCGAAATCAGCGTGATGGTGTTGTCGTCAGCAATATGCACCCACGCATTGGGGGTGTAAAGCGTGCCTGCAGCCTGGGTTGCCAGCGGCAGGCCAAGACTCACGCCCAGCATCAGCCCACCGGTGACGGTAGACGATGTCTTGAGGAAGTTGCGGCGATTCAGGGAAGGGGTTTGAAATACGGCATTCATGGTGGCTCCTTCAGGCGTTGCGCATGGTTGAGGCGGCGTCCTTGATGGCAGCCTTGATACGCGGGTAGGTGCCGCAGCGGCAGATGTTGCCGCTCATCGCCGCATCAATGTCGCCATCGCTGGGGTTCTTGTTGCCCTTGAGTAACGCCGCTGCGCTCATCAGCTGCCCCGACTGGCAATAGCCGCATTGCGGCACATCGTGTTTGATCCACGCCACCTGCAGGGGGTGGGTATTGTTCCGGGACAGGCTTTCAACAGTAGCCACCTTTTTACCGGCGACAGCCGAGATCGGTGTCTGGCACGAACGTACCGGCTGGCCGTTGAGGTGGACAGTGCAGGCGCCGCACAGCGCCACGCCACAACCAAACTTCGTACCCGTCATGCCGAGCTCATCCCGTATCACCCACAAGAGGGGCGTGTCCGGCTCGGCATTGACGGAAACGGCGCGCCCGTTGACATTGAATTTTGTGCTCATGATGGGGTCCTTTTGTAGTTGGTGGAGTCGGTCCGCCCTGAATAAGCCAGCCGCTTTCAGGTCAGCCACCACCAGATGCTACGACTGCAGGTCAAGGCACGACCACGTAGAAACCCTCATCACTGAACCTTGGCGACAGCGAGCCTGTTTCAAAAAGTTACGGCAGGTCGTTGAAGGTGTCGAACACCAGGCGGCGCAACCACTGGTGACCTGCGTCCGCATGGCGCTGCTCATGCCACTGCTGCTTGATGGGAAAGAGCGGCACGGTAAACGGCAGCTGTGCAATGCGCAGGCCGGTGCGCGAAGCCGCCATGGCGAGCGCCAGCCGCTCGGGTACGCTGAGCAGGAGGCTTGAGTTCGCCACCATGGTCGACAGTCCCAGCGAATGCACAGCCGTCAACACCACCTTGCGCTTGTCAAGCACGTTGAGCTCCGACAAGGTCGAATGCAGTGCGTCATAACTAGCGCCGCTGGGCCGGTAGACGATATGCGCAGCGTCGAGGTATTCATCAAGCGCCAGCTTTTCAGCTTTCAGGGCATGGTCTGCACTCAGCAGCGCGACATAACCTTCTTCAAACAGGCGCTGCTGGTAAATACCGGTCCCCAGCGGCTGCCAGCTGCCAATGGCCAGGTCAATCGCGCCGTCCACCATGAGTTGCCTGCAGTTCGATGGCGACGCTTCAACAGTTTCAAAGCGCACATGAGGGGCAAGCTCCTGGGCTTTGGCCAGCAGCGGCGGCATCAGGACCAACTGGCCAATGTCATTGACCGCAATGCGAAACAACTGGTTTGAGGTGGCCGGGTCAAAACGACGGCTCTGGTCTATGGCCTGGTTCAGTTTGGCCAGTCCCTCTTCCACCGGCTCCATCAGCTTGGTCGCGACAGCACTGGGCACCATGCCATGGGGCGTGCGCACAAACAACGGGTCATCAAAGCGCTCCCGCAGGCGTTTGAGCGCATTGCTGACGGCCGACTGCGACATGCCAAGACGGTCACCCGCCAGCGTGACGCTGCGGGTGTTGTAGATCGCCTGAAATACCAGGAATAAATTGAGATCGACAGTGTTGATGTTCATTCAGCGCCAGAAAAAGGGGCCATGTGATGACCGCTTCAATTTTAGGTTTGCCACTTCTTCAATAGCGCCAGAAATACACCCCGTTAACCCTAAGTTCCCCCTGATACCAGACCGGCTAACCCGCCTTCGCAGCTGCATGCAGAAAATTCGGCGCTGTCGGTTGGGTACCTTCATGCACGGCATCAACAATGGGTTCAAAAATCGCAGGATGCCCCTTCACGCCAGGAATGCGGTATTCACCTGGCGAATAGGCATCGTGGGCCACCCTCCACGCCTCTGCACTTTGCCAGCGGGCTATATTGATAAAACTGAAAGTGCCATTGCCCACGCCCACATTGCGTTGCAAGTGCGCCTCGATAAAACCCGGGTCCTTGACGAACACAGTGGTCGTCAATTTCCAGTTTTGCAGAAACTCGTCTTCGCGCTCTTTGGGCACGATAAAAACGTTGATCAGCGTCACAGCCATTTTCACTCTCCTGTTTGAAGTCCGGGCACTCAATCCACGAATGGAATTTCGACATGCGAAGCGTGCGGTTCCCGCAGGTAGATCGTGTCAGAGCCGATTTTTTGCGGGTTGTAGATGTGTGCCCAAACCACTTCGGTAACCGGTGTGTCGGTGTTTGCAATCTCCACGCGTATGCGGCTCCCCTTGCGGAACTGGTAGGCCATGGCGCGCAGCGGAATCTCCAGCCGCATGACCGTTCCCGGATTGGAGAAGTGCTCGGCCTCATGCAGGTAATAGGGCGCATCAGCCGTGCTCAAAACCGCGTCTCGCGCGCCGGCATGCGAGGCATGTGAAGCACGCAGGCAGCCCTTGGTCACGATGACGGCCCGAGGCTGTGCACCGGGAGGCGCGGCTGCATCAGGGGCAAACTGCTCGCTAATCTTGACAAACACATCCGTATCGCGACGCGTGCTCTCGACGTGAATCACGGCTTTGGCATTACCGGCCATGACCCGATCGCATTCAAGCGGCTCACTGTTGAACGTCAGCACGCCACGCACAGTGTCCGGCCCTGTCGGCGTGATCACCGCCGTACCCAGCACCCAGTCCGGATGCGGATAGCTGTAGGTGATGCTCGCGTCACGTCCGGTGCGCGCAGCTGCGTCGGTGTGCAGCGAACCGTCATTCACAGAGTTGACCGAACCCGTCTTCACCGCACCGAGAAAAAGTTTCTCGCGCCGCACACTGGCGGGTGGCCAGGCCTTTTCCTGCTTGCGGATTGGCGAGTTCCGGATCGGGTACTCAACCGGCGGGCGCGCATCGTAAGCGGACGGGACACCCTTGAGATAGCGGTCGTAAAACGGCAGCATGACGTCGCGGTGAAAGGCAATCGACTCGAACTCGCCTGCCGCATGAAAAGGCGTGGGCACGCCGCTGATCAGCAACTTGCACTTGTCGCCCAGCAGGCGGCTGGCCAGGATGTTGCCCTCAAGGTGCAGGTCCTGCTTGGCCCAGACGCCGATGGAGAACACCGGTACACGAAGTTCCCCCACGCGGTGGATAGCGGTGCGCTCCTTCCAGAACGCATCGTTCAGCGGATGCTGGCTCACCAGGTAAGCCATGTCATGCGGCAGCTCGCGCGGCTTGTCGCCATTGGCCGGGTACTTGTTGGCCACGCGCACGTTGTTGTTGAACCAGATGCTGAACCAGTCCGACTCGATGCCGTTGAGCGTACCGAAGAAACGATAAAAATCGAGCATGCCGTCATACGGCGCAATACACGCCAGGTGCGGCGGGTTCTGTATGCCCATGTGCCACTGCGACATCGCGTAATAGGACTGACCAATGCCGCCAACCTTGCCATTGCTCCAGGCCTGCGCGGCTATCCATTCGATCAGCTCGTAGTGATCACGCTGCTCTGCCTCGCTGAACAGGCCATATTCGCCGCCCGACTTGCCAGTGCCGCGCACGTCGGCATGCACATAGGCATAACCCTGCTCGACGTACCACTCAATCGGCCCCGTCTCACGCCACAGGAACTGCGGCGTGGCCGGCAGTTCATTGTTGTCGTAGCGGTAAGGCGACGCAGCATACAGAACGGGAAACGGGCCAGGTCCGGCCGGCCTGTAAATGCGCGTGGCGATCTCCACACCATCGCGCATGCGGACCATCACATCTTTTTCTTCAATCACAGATCAATCCTTGCAGTGGGGCAACAACGCCGATCAACGTAGACGGAGGGTCAGCTCTCAACCGTGAAGTTAAAGGATTTGGCAATAGGCTGCCACTTCTGCATGTCGGCCTTCAGGCGCGCAGCCAGTTCAGCGGAAGTTGACCAGCGTGGCTCCAGGCCACGGTCTTCCAGTGCCTTGACGACGGCGGGGGTTTCCATCGCCCGCTTGATGGCCGCGTTGAGGCGCTGCACCTGCGCCTGTGGCGTTTTGGCCGGTACAAAAAACGCAAACCAGTCGTTGATGACGATGTCCTTGTAACCCTGCTCCACAAAGGTGGGCACGTTGGCCACAAACCGGTTTCTTTTTGCACCTGTGGTCGCAAGAATGCGGCATTTGCCACCGTCGAGAAAGGGCATGAAGTCACCAACAGGTGCAACCACCGCAGCAATCTGGCCACCAATCATGTCCAGGATGGCTGGCGTCGTTCCGCGGAAAGGCACGTGGGTCAACTCAACGCCTGCCGCGCGCGCAGCCATGCTGCCTGTAAAGTGAAGCGTTGATGCTGTGGCAGGTGAACCAAAATTGGCCACACCGGGATTCGCCTTGCACCAGTTGAAAAAGTCCGTCATGTTTTTGACACTGGCCGGCACCGAGGGACCCACTGCAAAGCCCGCATCAAACACGGCACCCAGTGACACCGGAATGAAATCTGCAACCGGGTCGTAAGGCAGCTTTTTGTAGGTGTAGGGATAGAGATACATCATCGGCGAAGGCGTCGCAAGGATGGTGGTGCCATCTGCAGGCGCGGCCTTGACGGCAGAAATGGCGATCTGGCCGCCTGCACCGTTGCGGTTGTCCACAATGATGTTACGTGCATAGGCAGGCTGAATGGCATCTGCAACGCGGCGCGAGAACAGGTCCATCAAGGTGCCTGCTGGAGAGCCGAGGATGACCTTGGCCATGTCCATCTCCTTGCCCTGCGCCATGGCGGGCGGGAATCCGCTGCCCGCAGCGAGTGCCGCCGCAGAAGCCCGCAACATCTGCCGGCGTGAAAAGCTGTCGTGAGTTTTCATGTTTGTCTCCTTGTGTATTGACGGAACTGTCTCGTTTCCGGTTTTTTAAGCCGCAGGCTTAATCCTAGGTTCCGTCTCACGCGAAGTCGAATGAATCGTCGTGATAGCTTTCATCCGGTTTGTGAATCTGTCGCGCAGATTCGCACCGATGCGCAGCGGTAGCTATGTACCCGTGAACTTTGCTGGACGCTTGTCCAGCCGGGCACGCATGCCTTCTGTCTTGTCGGCAGTTGAGAACAGGATGGGGAAGCACTTGCGCTCAAACTCAAGGCCCGCATCAAGACCGTTGTTCATGCCCTGCAGCACCGCCTCCTTGATGAAGCGTATAGCCATCGGCGGAAGAACCGCAAGCTGACCCGCAAGCTGAAGCGCGCGGGCTTCGACCTCTGCGTCTTCCACCACTTCACTGGCAAGTCCCATGGCCAGGGCGGCATCCGCCTTGAAGGGCTCGCCCGCCAGCAATATCTTCATCGCAGCAAACTTGCCCACAGCGCGCGTCAGCCGCTGCGTCGCGCCACCACCCGGCATGATGCCGACCTTCACTTCGGGCTGGCCGAAACTGGCGCTTTTGCCGGCGATGATGATGTCGGCATGCATGGCCAGTTCGCAGCCACCGCCCAGTGCATGACCACGTACTGCAGCAATGACAGGCTTGCGGCAACCTGCGACGGCATCCCACAGGCGGCCCATGTTGCGCGCCACGATTTCGACTGGCGTGGCATCGACGTATTCGGTCAGGTCGGCACCAGCGCAAAACGCGCGTTCGCTGCCCGTGAGCACGATGGCTTTCACGCTCTCATCGGCATCCAGCCGCGTGAAGGTTGCGGCCAGCGCATGCCGCAGTGCAAGGTTCAGCGCATTGAGCACCTCAGGCCGGTTCAGCCGCAACAGCACCACGCCATCGGCAGGCCGGGTTTCGAGAATGACGTCCGGGCCGCTCATTTTGAAAATACCGGTGGGCGCTTTTCAAAAAACGCATTGACGGCCTCATGATGGTCAGCCGTCTGGTGCGCAAGTCCCTGCACCCTGCCCGCCTCCACCAGTGCCTGGTCCAGCGTCTGGGTCTGCGCCTGGCGCAGCAGCTGTTTGGTCCAGCGCAGTACCTCGGGTGGGTTTGCGGCGATGCGGCCTGCGAGTTCAAACGCGGCGGCCATCAACTCTTCAGGTGCCACCACGCGCGAGACCAGCCCGATGCGCAATGCCTCGTCGGCAGATATCGTGTCACCGGTCAGCGCAAGTTCCGCAGCCTTTGACTGACCCACCACACGCGGCAACAGCCAGCACCCGCCATCACCGGGAATGATGCCCAGCTTGACAAAGCTCTCGGCGAACTTCGCACTGCTCGACGCGATGCGGATATCGCACATGCTGGCCAGATCACAACCTGCGCCCATGGCCGGGCCGTTCACCGCAGCAATGATGGGTACTTCCAGCGTGAGAAAAGCACGTGGTATGCGCTGTATGCCAACGCGATAACCTTCGGTCACTTCGGCGGGGCCACCGCCAAACATGCCGGTCTTGTCGCGCATCTCGGCGACATTGCCACCCGAGCAAAACGCGGTGCCGCTGCCGGTGAGGATGGCAGCGCGAATGCCCTTGTCGGCATTGAGTTCGGCGAAGCGGTTTTCAAACGCCGCAAAGACTTCTTCGCCGGACAGCGCATTGCGCGTCTGCGGGCGATTGATGGTGAGGACTGCGATATGTCCATCAGGACCATGACGTTCAAGAAGCAGGGGTGCGTCGCTATTCATTGTTTATAAACCCAGTACGCGCTCGGCGTTGCCGTGCATGATTTTTTCCATCACTTCGTCCTTGTAGCCGAGTTCTTTCCACTCGCGCAGGATGCGCTCGTAGGGCAGGCTCGGGTAGTCGCTGCCGAACATGATCTTGTCCTGCAGGCGGCCGCGAATGTCCACCTTGAGGTTGCCCGGGAAGTGCTTGGGCGCCCAGCCCGACATCTCCCAGTAGACATTGCCCTTGTGCAATGCGACGGCAGTCGTCTCATCCACCCATGGCCAGCCAGGGTGGGCCATGATGATTTTCAGGTTGGGGAAATCTGCTGCCAGATTGTCAATCGCCGACGGGTGGGCATGCCGAACGCGTGCACCATTGCCGCCAGGCATGCCTGCACCCATGCCGGTCGTGCCGACGTCGATCATCACCGCTGCGCCCAGCTCGTTGATGACTTCAAACAGGTCGTAGTGACGCCTGTCGTCCACCGCAAAGTGCTGCATGATGGGATGGAAGTGAAAGCCGATAAAGCCGAGTTCCTTCACGGCTTTTTTGGCCTGCTGGATGGCGATCTCGCCCTTGGCCGGCTCGACCGCGCCCCAGCACTGGATCACCCGCTTGGGGTGGCGCTTCCACATGTCGTGCACGTATTCATTCGTGCAGGGCGGCGTCGCCACAGTCGTCTCAAGATCCAGCGCCACCAGGCAGGCTTCAACGCCAGCGTCAGTGAACTCCTGGATGACACCCTCCTCGTCCTTGGCGACCCAGTCGCGCTTCCAGTAGGTAGCCAGCGCTTCGGGGTATGGCCCCTGGGCGTCGATCCATGTCTGGGTTCCGGGGTAGCAGTGCAGGTCAATGATTCGCATTTTTTCAACTCTCTTACGTGTAAATATTCAGGTGGTAATTCAGGTCGTGGCCGCTTGTTCCTGTGCCAGCTTGGCCGTCACCATTTCGCCCAGCGCTTTTTTGGAAACCTTGCCGAAGGTGGAGACCGGAAACTCATCCAGCACTTCCAGCCGCTCGGGTAATTTGAATTTGGCGATTTCCTTGGTGAGCAGAAAGGCTACCAGTTCCTTGAGCTGCAGTGACTGGCCCTTGTGAAGAATCACATAGGCACACATGCGCTCACCGAGGTTGGCGTCCGGCATGGGTACGATGGCCACGTTCTGCACCGCGGGGTGCATGAGCACAAGGTTCTCGATTTCTTCTGCGCTGATTTTTTCACCCCCGCGGTTGATCAAATCCTTCTTGCGCCCTTCAACAATGTAGTTGCCCGAAGGGTGCTGGCGCATCAGGTCGCCCGAGCGGTAAAAACCGTCCGGTGTGAACTGGCGGGCGTTGTACTCGGGCACGCCGTAGTAGCCACGCAGGGTGTAGGGGCCGCGGCAGGTCAGCTCGCCGACTTCACCAAAGGCCACGACCTTGCCGTCGTCATCGACCAGACGAACTTCATCGTCCGGGCAAACCGGGCGACCGCAGGTTTCGAGTTTGACGTCGGCCGGGTCTTCAAAGCGCACAAACATCAGCACGCCTTC
>JAZKCB010000140.1:0-1564 GCA_040388335.1 Pseudomonadota bacterium
TGCGGCATCACGCCCTTGACCGTGCCATAGGTGCCGACCGGCATGAAGATGGGCGTCTGCACCACGCCGTGGTTCAGGGTCAGCTGGCCGCGCCGGGCATGGGAGCCGAGGTGTTCGCCACCGGCGTCGGCGGCCTTTTCATCGGTCTTCAGAACTTCAAATTCAAGCATGGGGCAATTGTCGCAGGTGTGCTTTCGCTCTCAGGCTGGCGTTTTGCGAGCCAGAAGCATCGAATCGCCATAGCTGAAGAAGCGATAGCGGTGGGCAATCGCGTGGCTGTAAAGCGCCATGATGTGCTCATAGCCCGAAAATGCACTCACCAGCATCATCAGCGTGCTTTTGGGTAAATGGAAGTTGGTCAGCAACATGTCCACCACCTTGAACTCAAAACCCGGCGTGATGAAGATGTTGGTGTCGTTACATTCAGGGCCAAACTTTGCATTCGACTCCAGCGCCCGGACCGTGGTGGTGCCCACGGCGACAACACGTCCGCCGCGCGCCTTGCACGCTGCAATGGCCTGCCGCGTGGCTTCCGGCACTTCAAAACGTTCGAAGTGCATGGTGTGGTCTGCAATGTTGTCGGTCTTGACGGGCTGGAAGGTGCCTGCGCCCACGTGCAGGGTGACACTCGCACGGGTGACGCCACGCGCCTCAAGCTGCGCCAGCACGGCCTCGTCAAAATGCAGCGCGGCCGTCGGCGCGGCGACGGCGCCCGGGCTGCGCGCAAACACGGTCTGGTAGCGGCGCTCGTCGTCTTCCGAGTCGGTGTGCGTGATGTAGGGCGGCAACGGCACATGGCCATGCGCGGCCATCAGGGCATAGGGGTCGCTGCTGAGTTTGAAGCGGTAGAGCGGGCCCTCCTCATTCGGCCAGCGGCCCAGCAGGGTGGCGGTAAAACCACCGTCCATCTGCATGACGGCGCCGGGCAGGGGCTTTTTGCTGACCTTCATGTGCGCAGCGACTTCGTGGCCGGAATCTGCATCCGGTGAGAGCACCCGTTCGATCAGCAACTCAAGCCTGCCGCCGCTGGGCTTTTGACCGAACAGCCGCGCCTTGACGACCTTGGTGTCGTTAAATACCAGCAAATCGCCGGGGAGCAGCAAGCCGGGCAGGTCGGTGAAGCGTCGGTCTACCGGGTCGGCGCTGCGCCCGTCCAGCAGGCGCGAGGCACTGCGCTGGGCGGCAGGGTGTTGGGCGATGAGTTCGTCGGGGAGGGCGAAGTCAAAATCGCCCAGGCTGAAATGCTGCTTCATCAATCTGGAAACCCGAGTTGAATGCACCCGAGTGCGCTGCCCGCGCGGTGCCTGGCAAGGCGTGACAACGCAGTGGGCCTGCTGCCCACAAGGCGGAGCAACGCCGCATGGCGCGGTGGGGGTGGTGCAATCGGGTGCATAGCGTGGTCACCCACACTTTGAGTGCCAAAGAAAAGGAAAAACACGGTACTGAAGCTGCCTTCTTGATGTTTGCAAGCGGTCAACTGTGGTTTCCAGGTTGACGGCACAATTGTCCCATGGTGCGATTCGAAGTCGCCTGTAGTTAGCTTCATTTCAGTAAGCCAGGAGTT
>JAZKCB010000141.1:0-2422 GCA_040388335.1 Pseudomonadota bacterium
ACTATTCTATGAAACACATGATTCGCTGCTTTCCCCGTCTTTATTCACCCCTTCTTTCGTCATTTGTTCTTGCCGGGCTGGCCTTTTCGGCCGCTTCAGCTGGTGCACAAACCGCCCCCAGGGTCGAGCAGTTCACGCTGGCCAACGGCCTGACCGTCATCGTCAAGCCTGATCACCGCGCGCCCACGGCCGCGCACATGCTCTGGGTGCGTGTGGGCGCAATGGACGAGGTTGATGGCACCTCGGGCGTGGCGCATGCGCTGGAACACATGATGTTCAAGGGCACGGCCACCGTCAAGGCGGGCGAATTCTCGCGTTTGGTGGCGGCACTCGGTGGGCGTGAAAACGCCTTTACCTCGCGTGACAACACCGGCTATTACCAGCAGATCCCTGCCGGCAAGCTGGAAGACGTGATGAAGCTGGAGGCCGACCGTTTCTCCAACAACCAGTGGGCCGACGATGAGTTTAGGCGCGAGATCGAGGTGGTGAAAGAAGAACGCCGTCTGCGCACCGAAGATTCACCGCGTGCGCTGATGTATGAAGCCGCTGCCGCTGTCACCTTTGCCGCATCGCCTTACCGGCGCCCCATCGTCGGCTGGATGAGCGACCTCGATGCCATGACGCCGACCGATGTGCGCGAGTTTTATCGCCGCTGGTATGTGCCGGCCAATGCAGCTGTCGTGGTGAGCGGCGATGTGGATGTGGCCGAGGTGCGCCGCCTCGTTGAAAAGTATTACGGCGGCATTCCTGCGCGCCCTGTGCCCGGGCGCAAGCCGCGTATCGAGCCGGTGCAGACCGGGCCGAAAAAGCTGGACTTCAAGGCTCCCGCCAGCCAGGCCTATGTGACCATGGCCTTCAAGGTGCCGCAGCTGGTGGCCGCCGACCTGGCGGACAACGCTTCCCCGTCAGGCGTGCAAACCCCGGGGCGCGATGCACTTGCGTTGACGGTACTTTCTGCCGTGCTGGACGGTTACAGCGGCGCGCGCCTGGCGCGGGCCATGGAGCAGGGCGAGGGTGCGGCCCGTATCGCCGACAGTGCAGGTGCGTCCAATGGTTTGTATGGGCGCGGCCCACAACTCTTTATGCTGGACGGCGTACCCGCTGCCGGCAAAACCACCGCAGATGTGGTGACTGCACTGCGTCAGCAGGTGGCATTGATCGCGCGTGACGGCGTGAGCGAGGCTGAACTCAACCGCGTCAAGACGCAGTGGCAGGCCAGTGAGACCTACAAGCTCGACGGCGTGTTCAACCAGGCACGCGAGCTGGGCAGCAACTGGATCAACGGCATGCCGCTCGATGCCAGCGAACGCCTGATTGCCAAACTCCGCACGGTGACCAGCGCAGAAGTGCAGTCAGTTGCTGCACGCTATTTTGGTGATGACCAGATGACCATGGCGACATTGATCCCGCAGCCGCCGGACCCGAACCGCAAGCCGCGCGCGCCCGGCCCTGCTGTTCCAAATCACTGATCGTTCGATAAATTTATGACCTTCATTTCAAATATCAAACAGACCCTGATGCGCAGTGCGCTGCTGGCAGGCGTTGCAGGATTCCTTTGCAGCACCGCAGGCGCGGCCATTCCCATCCAGCAATGGACACAAGCCAGTGGCGCGCGTGTGTACCTGGTCGAAAGCCCGGCCATTCCCATGCTCGATGTGCAGATCGACTTTGATGCCGGTGGCCGGCGTGACCCCTCTGACAAGGCGGGGCTTGCGAGTGTCACCGCCAATTTGCTGGAGAAGGGCGTTGCCGCACGCGATGGCCAGCCCGCTCTTGACGAGAACGCACTGGGCGAGGCCTGGGCTGATCTGGGCGCCAGTTTTGACAGCAGCGCGGGCAATGACCGCATGAGTTTTTCATTGCGCACCCTGACCGATCCCGCACTGCTCGACAAGGCCATCGCGTTGGCCGCGCGGCAAATTGGCGAGCCCTCATTTCCCGACAACATATGGCAGCGTGACCGGCAGAAAATCATCGCCGGGCTGAAGGAGTCGTACACGCGCCCCGGCAGCGTGGCCGGCCGCGCCTATGCAAAAGCCGTTTACGGCACGCACCCTTATGGCAATGAGACGACGGAAGAAAGCGTCGGCCGCATCAGCGTGGCAGACATGCGCAACTTCTACAACGCCGGTGTGGTGGCCTGCCGTGCACGCGTCAGCATGGTGGGCGCCGTCACGCGCGCGCAGGCCGATGCGATTGCGCAGCGCCTGCTGGCCCGCTTGCCGCAGGTGCCGTGCGCTGGCCTGCCTGCGCCAGCTGTTGTGCCCGAGGTTGCAGCACTGACCAAAGCCGAAGAGAAGATCATCCCGTTTGATTCAGCCCAGGCGCAGGTGCTGCTGGGCCAGCCCGGCTACAAACGTTCTGACCCGCAGTTCTTCTCGCTGCTGGTGGGCAATTACATTCTGGGCGGCGGTGGTTTTGT
>JAZKCB010000142.1:0-7983 GCA_040388335.1 Pseudomonadota bacterium
AGGACGGCCGTGTGGCGGTGGCCGCGCTGGAGCCGCACTTCGCCGCCGCCCTGTGCGCAGCCGCGGGCGTGGAAGCCGCGGACATCCGCGCCATGTTTGCACCCGCCACGCATGAAGCAATCGCAGCTTTCATGCGCACACAGACACGCGCGCAACTGGACAAGCTGGCATCGGAGAAAGACATTCCGCTGCATACGCTGGTCGCTTGATTCAGCAACCGGGCAGTACATGAGAAAACAGGGAACGGTCGCGCGCTGGGATGCAACACGCGGCTTCGGTTTCATCCGCAGCCCAGCGTCCGGTGCCGATGTTTTTTTCCACAAGCAGGACTTTCGGGGCGCACTTCCTCCGCGCGAAGGGTTGGCGGTGAGCTTCGAGGAAGTACACGTGGGCGGCAAGGGCCCACGTGCCATGGCCGTGCAGACGACAGATTACAGCGGACATACACCCGGGCGATCGTTGTCAGCATCTCGCGCACACCAGCCAGCTCCGCCGGCAAGCCGTCGCACCCCCACGGTCCATGGCAGGCCACTACAAAACCCGCGCCATTCGCGTGCACCCTCCCCATCGGTGCCCGCCGGCCCTCTCCTGCTGCTCTTGCTGACCTGGGGCGCAATGCTCGCATGGGGCGTGTGGGCAGGCCGGCTTCCGCTGCTGGTGCTGCCCGTCGCGCTGCTGTTGAATCTCGTGACCTTCTTCGTTTACTGGCTCGACAAATACGCAGCGCAACAGGGTCGCTGGCGCACGGCAGAAAACACGCTGCACCTGTTCAGCTTGCTGGGCGGCTGGCCCGGGGCCTGGTTCGCCCAGCAACTGCTGCGCCACAAATCCAGCAAAGCGTCGTTCCGCGCAACCTACTGGGCAAGTGTGGCGGTTCACTTCATTGCTCTGGCAGCCTGGATGGGACGCGAATCGCTCCAGCGAATGCTATTAAATATGTAGCTAGCTGCGCATGCCGGATAAGGGCTGGGGCCAATATGGCTTCATAAACCGGCAGAAGACCGTCTGATGCGCGTGTGCATGGCAACTCCGGGCGCGTAGGATGGAGGCACCGCCCTGCCACAGGCCTCCCCATGACCGAGTTCGAACTCAAGCTTGAAATCCCGCCCGCCCGGCTCGCCTCGGTGGAAGCGGCGCTGCGCCGCGGCATGACACGCACCCAGCGCCTGCGGGCGCGCTACTTCGACACGGCCGACGGTGCGCTGGCGGCGCAGGGCGTGGTGCTGCGCCTGCGCAAGGAAGGCCGGCAATGGGTGCAGACGGCCAAGGCCCCGGGCAGCCGGCCGCTGGAACGGTTGGAGCACAACGTCGCGCTGGGCAGCCAGACCGCCCCCCTGCCCGACCTGTCGCGCCACGACGGCACGCCGGTGGGCGAACGCATCCGCCAGGCCCTGAAGCACCAGCCCGACGCGGAGGCGCCCGATCTCACCCTTGTCTACGCAACCGACATGGTTCGCCTCACGCGAACCGTGCGCGCACGCGGCGCGCTGGTCGAGCTGGCGCTGGACCAGGGCCACATCACCGCCGGCGACAGAAGCTTGCCCGTGCGCGAGCTGGAACTCGAACTCAAGCAGGGCCCGGCCGCGGGCGCGGTGGCACTGGCCACCACCTGGTGCCTCCGGCATGGCCTGTGGCTCAGCAGCGTGAGCAAGTCCCAGAAAGGCCAGCGCCTGGCACTGGGCCAGGATTTCGGCGCGGCCGTGGGCGCCGAAGCGCCGCGCTTTCCCCGCCACGCCTCTGGACGCGAGGTGGCCGCCGCGGTGGTGGCCGCCTGCCTGAACCAGGTGCTGGCCAATGCCAGCGACGTGGCCGCCGGCTGCAGCGCCGAAGAAAACATCCACCAGCTGCGCGTGGGTCTGCGCCGCTTGCGCACCGCGCTGCAGGAACTCGAAGCCCTCGCCGGCGGCTGGGGCGATCAGGGCGAGGAATGGAAGGCGGTACTGGCGGGCGTGTTCCGCGAACTGGGCCAGCACCGCGACCGCGACTACCTGCTCGGCAAGCTGCAGGGCCAGATCGAAGCCGCTGGTGGGCCACCACTGGACTGGCACGATGCCTTGGGTGCCCTGCCCAGCACCGCCGAGGCGGTACGCTCGCCGGCTTTCCAGCAGGCCCTGCTGGGCCTGATCGGTTTTGTTCACGCCGCCCCCGGTGAGGGCGCGTCTGCGCCTGACGACACATCGCCGAAGAAATTCCTGCGCAAGCGCCTGACCAAGCTGCACAAGCAGGTGCTGGTGCAGGGCGGCCAATTCACGGCCCTGCCCGAGGCCGAGCAACACGCGTTGCGCAAGCGTCTCAAGCGCCTGCGTTACCTTGCCGAGTTCGCGCAACCTCTGTTTGCCAAACGCAAGGCCGCCGCCTACCTGGCCGCCCTCAAGCCGCTGCAGGACGCGCTGGGCATCTACCATGACGAAGTGGCGGCGCTGCAGGTCTGGCAAGGCCTGTCGGGCCACGATCCGCGCGCCCTGTTCGGCGCCGGCTGGCTCAGCGCGCGGCGCGAGGTGCATGTGCAGGCCTGCCAGCAGGCATGCGACCTGTTGGCCCGGCAGGCCCGGCCGTTCTGGGACTAAGCGCCTGTCGCCCGCCGCCGCGCCAGCAGCAACATCGCCGCGCCCAGCAACAAGGCCCCCACGCCCTGCCGCGCTGTCAGCGGCTCGGCAAACAGCCAGGCGGCCGCCAGCGCCGCCACCAGCGGTTCAATCAGCGTGCCCACGACTGCGGCAGTGGGTGAAAGTCGACGCGCGCCCCAGGCAAACGCCAGGTAGGCGACTGACGTGGTGGCCACACCGGTGTAAACCACCTGCAGCCAGGCCGTGCCGTCACGCGGCCAGGTGATGCCCTGCGCGCCGGCCAGTACAAACATCAGCAACGCCGCCACCGTCATGCCCCAGGCCGAGGCGCTGACGGCCGGCACATGCGCGGGCATGCGTGCATTGCCCAGCACCACCAGCGAGTACAAAGCGGCTGACGCAAACGACCAGGCCAGGCCCGCCGCGTAGTCTTTTGGCAGCACGAGCGCATCAGCCGGCATGACGATCAAGCCCACGCCGACGAGCGCCAACACCAGCGCCGCCAGCAACCGCCCGCTGGCCCGTTCATACCCGCGCAACACCGACAGCAGCGCCACCATCACCGGCGCGCAGCAGATCGAAATCACCGTCGGCAAGGCCGCACCGATGTAGGCGACGCCCATGAACCAGCAGCTCACATTCATCGCCATGGCCAGGCCGGTGACAACAATCAGCGCCCTCTCCCGCCACGGCAAATGCCGCCATTGACCGGCGGCCGGCGTGGCAGCCACCTGCCGCCAATGCCACCACCACAACAGCGGCAAACCCAGCGCAAAACGCGCCAGCGACAAACTGAACGGCGACATGCCGCCGCCCTCCATCACCGACTGGGCAACCAGCGCGCCCACACCCCACAAGACGCCCGCAAGCAGGACGCCACCCCAGGCCAACGCGGCCGATGTTCGGGAATTCATGAAAAAAGATCTCCATCCGAGCGCCTGCTGCAAGGCTGTTTGCAGCCAGGGGAAAGAAGCGAAAGGCAGGCAGGCGCGTCAACTCATGGCCGCGCGCTGTTGTTCATCGAATGAAACAAGCGCGGCCGCATGCGCGACCCGGCGGGAGGCCGGGTGCAGTGCGAGTTAGGCGGAAGGGGGAGAAAGCTGAAGATGCATGACCAGCATCTTAATCAACTGCCAGGATTTGCGCGATTTGTTGTGCGTGTGAATCTGCGGCTTTTGCGCGATATACCCTATTTAGAGGATGTTGCCTCAGGCATTGACTCCTAGAATCTGCTGCGGGGTTTGTCGGATTTTTATACCTGCATAAGTATCGAACCGCACTTCAATAAATTCAATGCAAACAGGGACCTAGCGAATTGATGCTCAGGATATACCGCAGCCGCCAACTTATATCGCAGGTTTTGCGGTCTAAATTACGTTAGCTATCTGAATCAACAGACTGCGCATGTCGTAGGTCCAGACAAACCCAAGGAGACACTCAATGGGAGCAATGTTCAGACTAGAGCACGCAAACATAATGGCCTATGTGACCTCAAGGTCCTACGGTGCACCTCGTGTTCGTGCGCGCGACTTGTCGGAGTTCCTGGACGCGTTCAGGTATGACGCAAGACGATGGCTAGTCCCCGAAAGAGGATTCGAGCCGTGGCCCGAACAGGTTGCTGAGATCGCCAGCAACGCGAGTTCACGCCTCCGACAGCTTCGGGAATCCTCCGAGCGCGAAGTCCTCGCTCCTTCAACCGTTGAGAAGGTACTTGAGGAACTGCGCTCTGAGTTCTCGGACTACCCACTCTTTGCCCTAGCCGTTGGGAATGGCGATCAGCTTCGAGAAGCGGCACTAGACCTTGCTAGCGCCCCCATGTATGGCCAGCTCCTGGTACTCATCCCAATGCAAGGAACGACGCGACGAAACTTTGAGGTTCTGGACCCGATACCTGCTTTTTCGGTTGCGCTTCATGCAGTAGCGGAGTGGCCAGGCATCGCATTCTGGACGGCGACAGGCGCAAGCGCATTCGCGCCAATCGACGAAGTTGACGATCTACGCCACCAACTCGAGGCGGCCTCGCACGACGGGGGACGGCTTGGGCGCTTTCCGTACTATCGCAGTACTTCAGCCTTTGACGCAGTTCTGCGTCGATGGTCAAAGTCACGGCCGACGCGCTCCCGCCGACTGCTCCACCTTTCGGATCTTCACTTCGGTACCACTGATGCCACCGAGAACCAGCCGCTACTCGAAGCCGAGTTGCGAGAAGTTGTCAAGTCAGTTGACAGAGTCGTGATCACCGGCGACCTGTTTGATACGCCGAAGAAGGACTACGCAACCCTATTCACAACCTTTCGCAACAACATCACTCACTTGGCCGGTGGGCGTGAGCCAATCTCGATCACTGGAAACCACGACCAGCGAATGATCGGTCTCTTTGGGGATGACTACAAGCAAGTCGCACTGATCGGCTCCACAAAAGTCGTTGTCGATGATGCGTGCAGGATGATCTTCATCTGCTTCAACTCTTCGGTTCGAGGAAGCTTTGCTCGAGGAAAGATCACCAAGTCGCAACTTCGCCAGATCGGAGCGGAATATCGAACCCACACTGCGGCGCGGCCCGAACTCCAGGAATACCTTCCAGTCGTACTAGTTCACCACCATCCGTTCTCATTCGATGTTGCGCCCGAAACATGGGTCCAACGAGCGCTCGGCGCAGTCGGTCTAAGGGATGAGTCCTTTCTGGAGATGGTCGACGCAGAAGACCTTCATCACTGGTGCATGGACTGGAAGGTAAGAACTATCCTGCACGGTCACAAGCACAAGGCACGCTACGTTGAACGCGAAGTTGCCCGTGGGGGTGAACGAACCGCCCTGACTGCTATTGGATGCGGCAGTTCGTTAGGGGCAGAAGGATCGCCTGTCTCATACAACCTGCTTGAGTGGGATCCTCGTGGGCAACGGTGGGTGGCGGCATTCTTTGAGAGCATAAATGGCGGGGCGTTTCGAGAGATCATTGCATCGGTTTCGCCCGAGAATATCAACCAAACATCAAGCAGCTGAAGTGGTGCGGCAGATGGCTAACCCCTCGTACATGGACTCCCCTCAACGGTAAGAGGCTGATCGATAGATTGGGTGTTGGGGGGAAGCGCCTGCAGTCGTATATCCGGCATCGAGAGTGGGCTCTGTGGTGGCCCGCGCCGACATGGAATCTGCGTCACCGGTGCGCCAGTCGGTACAAGCGGCAGGCAACCCCAGCTGTTCCTGAAGCGTCTAACCAATATGCCGCAAGAGGAGCAACGCTATCCGTTTGAGATCCTTTTCGAAAATGACGCTGATTGGCCGACTTTGACGATCTGTTGCCCTGCGAAGAATAGGTCTAAGCTAGTGGCCGTTGTTTCTATCTGCTAACAGTCGTCTTCAAAAACTCAAACAACCGCCCAGCCGACTGCGACTCCGCCAAATCCAACGGCGCACACAGCACCAGCGACCGCTTGGCCCAAGCATCCGACAAGGGCCGCACAGTCAGCCGCCTGCTGCCAACGTCCTTCCCCAACACAGCAGCAGGCACCACCGCCGCGCCCACGTCCTGCTCCACCAAAGTACACATCGCCTCAAAGCTGCCAAGGTTGGCGCGAACACGCATGGGCTTGCCCAGCTGTGCCGCTTGCAGGCTCAGGTAAGTTTGCAAGGCACTGGAAGCGCTGCATCCCACCAGTTCAAGATCGAGCACCTGTTCGAAAGCCACAGAGCGGCTGCGCGCCAGCGCATGGCCGCGCGGCAACACGAGCACCAGCGGGTCTTTGCAGAAGAAAGCTGTCTGCAGCCCGGTCATGTCTTCCGCATCCGAAGCAATGCCGATATCGGTGGCGCCCTGCTTCACCGCCTGCACGGTGAGGGGGCTGGCGCTTTCCTCCACCACGGTGTTGATGGACGGGTGCTCGCGCAGGAAGGCCGCCAGCAGCGGCGGCAGGTGCTGCACCAGGGCCGAGGTGTTGCACATGAGGTGGATTTTTCCGAGGGCGCCGCGGCCGTGCATGGCCAGCTCGCCGCGCAGCTGTGCCATTTGGGCCAGCACGGCGTGGGCGTGGCGCAGCAGCGCTTCGCCGGCGGCCGTAGGCCGCACGCCGCGTGAGTGGCGCAGCAGCAGTGCCACGCCGGCCTGCTCTTCCATGCCGCGCAGGCGGGCGCTGGCTGCAGCCAGCGTGAGGTGCGAGCGGCTGGCGGCGGCCGTCATGCTGCCGGCTTCGCAGGCATGCACAAAAAGCTGAAGGTCGGTCCAGTCAAAACGCATTGAGGTCACCGGTGGCTACACACAATGGTGAGCCTACCTCAAGCAAAGACAGATAGTCAGGGCGGCGGCGCCGGGCCACACTGCAAGCCCGCATTCCACAGGAGCACGCATGTTTGTCCCCGACGTCCACGAGTTCATGTTGGTGAGTTTTGTCTTTCTCGCAGCAGGCGGCGTCAAGGGCGTGCTGGGTATGGGCCTGCCGACGGTGGCCATGGGTCTGCTGGGGCTGATGATGCCGGTGGCCGAAGGCGCGGCCCTGCTCGTGCTGCCTGCGCTGGTGACCAACCTTTGGCAGATGTCGCGCGGCGGGCACCTGCGGGCGCTGGCCAGGCGGCTGTGGCCCATGATGGCGGGCGTCTGCCTGGGCGTTTGGCTGGGGCGCGGCTGGATGGCCACACCGGGCGGGCACGCGATGCTCTGGCTGG
Organism: Pseudomonadota bacterium; assembly: GCA_040388335.1. Taxonomy (GTDB): domain Bacteria; phylum Pseudomonadota; class Gammaproteobacteria; order Burkholderiales; family Burkholderiaceae_C; genus Polaromonas. Next base: position 7,227 of record JAZKCB010000142.1, read on the forward strand.
GCCTGAGCCTGGTCGCCTATGCTCTGGCCATGCTGGCCGGCTTGCGCCTGCCGCCTCCCAGGCCACAGCGGGAAGTGGGCCTGTCCAGCCTCATCGGCACGCTGACCGGTCTGCTGACGGCGGCGACCGGCGTTTTTGTGCTGCCGGCCGTGCCCTGGCTGCAGGCGCTGGGGCTGAAGAAGGACGAGATGGCACAGGCGCTGGGCTTGTCGTTCACGGTCTCCACGCTCGCGCTGGCCGTCACGCTGGCGGGAAGCCGCCACCTGAATGCCGACTCGGCTGCACAGTCATTGCTGATGCTGCTGCCTGCGATGCTGGGCATGTGGCTGGGCCAGAACCTGCGCGACGACCTGAGCCAGGACGGCTTCCGTGCTTGCTTCCTGGGCGGGTTGCTGGTGCTGGGCGGCTGGCTGGTGTGGCAGGGTTGGTGACGCCCAGTCGCTCACTATTTAATAGCTGCTTGCGCCCGCTACATAAGGGCTGGAAGCCAATTTGTCTCATAAAAACCGATGAGGGACGAACTCACCGGCACCGCCAGCTCAGCGGATTTGCCCGGCCAGCTGTGCCTTGAGCGCAGCATTTTCCGCCGTCAGTTCGGTGACGGTCTGCCTGAGCCTCGCAATCACACCCTCGGGCGACTCGGGCTCGGTGCGCGCCACGGCGCGGGTTTCGCGTACCTGGCGGGCGGCCTGCTGCAGCTCCTTGCGGCCACCGGCGGCGGCGGCCACCTGCGCCTCGACCGGCAGTGAGGCCACGG
>JAZKCB010000143.1:0-45782 GCA_040388335.1 Pseudomonadota bacterium
ACGGAGCGCGCATGAAAGTTGCCGTTATCGGCGCCGGCATCATCGGCATCACCACGGCTTACGAGCTGGCGGCAGACGGCCACGAGGTCACAGTTTTTGAGAGGCGTGGCGCAGCCGCAGAAGAGACCAGTTTTGCCAATGCTGGCGTTGTCGCGCCTGGCTACGTGACACCCTGGGCCGTGCCTGGCATGCCAGGCAAGGTGTTCAGCCACCTCTTCAGCCGCCATGCGCCCGTCAAGGTCGGCTTGCCGCTGTCCGGCAGCGAGATCGCCTGGATGTGGAAATGGTGGCGCGCCTGCAAACTCGACACCTATCTGGCCAACCGCGCACGCCTGCAGCGCCTGGCTTTTTACAGCAGGGAGCGCCTGCACCACCTGACGGCAGAACTGCAGCTGGAATACGACCGCAGCCCCGGCTACATGGTGCTGCTGCGCAGCGAAAAAGACAGCAAGCTGGTGCAACCCGGCCTGCAGGTGCTGCGTGAAGCCGGTGTGAACTTCAAGGAGATTTCAGCCGACGAAGTACGAAAGATTGAACCGGCCATCAACACCGATACGCAGTTTCTGGGCGGCATTCATCTGCCCCATGATGAGGTCGCCAACTGCCGCCAGTTTGCACTGCTGCTGAAAAACGAAGCCCAGCGCATGGGCGTGAATTTCGAGTTCAACAAGACCGTTGCCCATCTCGAAAAGGCACGGCCGGCCAGCCTGTTGATCGCCGGCGAGAGCGCGCCGCGCAGCTTTGACCGCATCGTCATGTGCGCAGGCCTTGCCTCCGCCCAGTTGCTCAGGCCGCTGGGCCTGAAGATTCCGATGGCGGCGGTCTACGGTTATTCGATCAGCGCGCCGATCCGCGAGCCGCTTAATGCGCCGCGTTCGTCACTGATGGACGAGCGCTACAAGGTGGCCATTTCACGTCTGGGCAACCGCGTACGCGTGGCGGGCAGTGCAGAGCTTGGCGGCACGCTGGAAAACAAACGCGCCTCCTCCATCCAGACCCTGTACAAGGTGCTGCACGACTGGTTTCCCGGTGCAGCCCAGCATTCCAACACCGGCGCCAGCGTGCAGGAATGGAAAGGCGCCAGGCCCATGCTGCCGGACGGCCCGCCCATCATTGGCGAAAGCGGCCTGCACGGCCTGTGGCTGAACCTCGGCCACGGCTCCAGCGGCTGGGCGCTCAGCTGCGGCAGCGCACGCGCCCTGGCTGACATGATGGCCGGCAGGCAGGCGGATATCGACATGGAAGGCCTGGACATCAGCCGCCTGGCCTGATGGATCAATGGGAATCGCTGCAGCACAATCGGGGCATGCAGCGAATCTCCAGCACTATCCTTACGAGCCATCCGCTTTACAGCGTCGCGACCACACGCGGGATTGAACAGCAGGCCGCCGCTGCACTGCCGCCGCATACCCTGATGCAGCGCGCCGGGCTGGCCACTGCAAAACTCACCCTCGCCCTTGCGCCGCATGCACAGTGCATCTGGATAGCCTGCGGCCCCGGCAACAACGGTGGCGACGGGTTTGAGGCGGCCTTGCACCTGCACCAGTGGGGCAAGAGCGTGACCATCACATGGACAGGCACGTCACCCGGCAAAACAGCTTTGCCGCCGGATGCGCAGGCTTCTTTTGACCGCGCGATGGCGGCAGGTTTGCCGATTACGGACCAGCCGCCTGCCGGTTTTGATTTCTGCCTGGATGCACTGCTGGGCATTGGCGCAGCGCCTGACCTCCAGCGTGCCGGCAGCGAAAAGATGGTTCAGTGGCTTGATGCCATGCGAGCCAGCGCCCGGCCCCGCCTCTGCATCGATGTACCGACCGGACTTCATGCCGATACCGGCCATCTCGCGGACGGCGTCCCGTCAGGCAGCGGAAAAATCTTCACGCTCAGCCTGCTGACCCTCAAGCCCGGCCTTTTCACCGCTCACGGACGAGACTGCGCAGGCGAGGTCTGGTTTGACGATCTCGGTGTTGAAACGATACAGCCTGCTGATGCGTGGCTGCTGGGCGATGACCGCGTCACGTCGCCATCCCGCTCATTCGCAGCCCACGCCAGCCACAAAGGCAGTTTTGGCGATGTCGCCGTGATGGGCGGCGAGTCCACGGGCAGCAGCCACATGGCCGGCGCCGCCCTGCTGGCCGCACGCGCCGCCCTGCATGGCGGTGCCGGCCGGGTTTACGTCGCACTGCTTGGCGAATCCGCCATAACGGTTGACCCCGTTCAAACTGAACTGATGTTCAGGAACCCCGATGCGCTGCACCTGAAAAGCCTGGTCGTGATCTGCGGCTGTGGGGGTGGCGATATGGTCAGGGCTTTACTGCCGAAAGTGCTTTCGACAGCGCCACGCCTGGTGCTGGATGCCGACGCGCTCAACGTGATTGCCACCGACAGCCAGCTGCAGACGCTCCTCAAGGCGCGGCACGGGCGTGGGTATGCCACCGTGCTGACGCCACACCCGCTGGAGGCTGCCAGGCTGCTGGACACGACGACGGCACAAGTGCAGGCAGACCGCCTGAAGGCTGCAACACAGCTGGCGCAAACGTACCAGGCGGTAGTGGTGCTCAAGGGCTCGGGCACCGTGATCGCTGCGCCGGGCGAAACCAGTTGCATCAACCCGACCGGCAACGCCTTGCTGGCAACGGCTGGTACAGGCGACGTGCTGGCGGGGATGGTCGGCGCGCAGCTTGCCGGCGGGCAAGATGCCTTCAAGGCAGGCTGCTCGGCCGTTTTTGCCCACGGCAGGCTGGCGGACGACTGGCCAGCGCGGCGTGGAGGCCAGAACCTGACAGCATCAGGTCTTTTTTCTGCTATGAATTAAGTAGCTGCTCACGCCCGTATCTATTGGCCTGAAGGCCGATTTGATGCCTGGAAAAGGCTGTTTTTTGGCTTTTTTGATGTCCTGGAAGCTCTGCGGCCGGACAAGGGCAGTCTTAAAAACAGCTGTTATAGCTATAACAGCTGTTTTCTACAGGCATCAAAATACATTCCCGAGCTCAACAGCATTGCACCGTCAGCTATCATAAAGATAGCAATTTATGATCAATTCCATCCGACTCAGGCCCCGACACGCTCCAGCACATGCCGCGTCATCGACTGCGCCAGTTCGTGTTCGCCCAAAAAGATGCGGCCGGCGTTCTCGGTCGCCAGCAGTTTGGCCTCGGCCTCGCTGTGCGTGCGCACGACCGTCTCGATCGTCGGGTTGAGAGCGCGCGCCGAGGCGATCATCTGCCGCACGTCCAGCGTGTCCGGCGTGGCGATCACCAACATGCGGGCATGGGCGATGTGCGCCTGGATCAACACGTCAGGCTCGGCAGCATCGCCCGACACCGCAGGCACGCCCCCGGCCCGCAGGCGCTCGACCATCTCGCGGTTCTGCTCGGCCACCACAAACGGGATCTGTTTGGCCGTCAGGGCTTCGGCAATGCGCCGCCCCACCCGACCGTAGCCGACCAGCACGATGTGCTTTGCCAGGTATTTGGCTTCGGTCGTCGCCGGCAGCTCGGCCGTCGGATCGTCACGCGCTTCCAGCTTGCGGGCCAGCGGCGATTTCGCCAGGATCCATTTCTGCAGCGGCGACACCGCCTTGAAGACCAGCTCGTTCGTTGCAATCGAGATCAGCGCACCGGCCAGCACCAGGCTTTGCCCCTCGGGCGGCAACAGGCCCATCGACGCGCCCAGCCCCACCAGGATGAAAGAGAACTCGCCGATCTGCGCCAGGCTGGCCGACACCGTCAGCGCCGTGTTCAGCGGGTAACGGAAAGCCATCACCAGGATGCCCGCCGCCAGCGACTTGCCCACGACGATGATGGCCACCACCGCCAGCACCTGCAATGGCCGTTCGACGATCACCCACGGGTCGAACAGCATGCCGACCGAAACGAAAAACAGCACGGCAAAAGCGTCGCGCAGCGGCAGCGATTCTTCAGCCGCGCGGTGGCTGAACTCCGACTCGCGCATCACCATGCCGGCAAAAAAGGCGCCCAGCGCAAACGACACGCCAAACAGCATGGTCGAGCCGTAGGCAATGCTGACCGCAGCCGCCACCACGCACAGCGTGAACAGCTCACGCGAGCCGGTGCGCTGCACCTGCCACAACACCCAGGGGAAGAAGCGCCGGCCCACCACCAGCATCAGCGCCACAAAACCCCCAACCTGCAGCAGGGTCACGCCCAGCGTCTTCCAGAGTTCATTGACGTTGGTGTCGGCATTGCCCGACAGCCAGCCGCCAAGGGGCGGCAGCAGCACCAGCACCAGCACCATGGCAAGATCTTCCACGACCAGCCAGCCGACCGCGATGCGGCCGTTGGCCGAGTCGAGGATGTTACGGCTCTCCAGTGCGCGCAGCAGCACCACCGTGCTGGCCACCGACAGCGACAGGCCGAACACCAGCGCACCGCCAAGGTTCCAGCCCCACCAGTGCGCCAGGCCCATGCCCAGCGCGGTAGCTACCGTCATCTGCACCACGGCGCCCGGCACCGCAATCTTGCGCACGGCCAGTAAATCGTCGAGTGAAAAATGCAGGCCCACGCCAAACATCAGCAGCATCACGCCGATTTCGGCGAGCTGGCTGGCGATTTCGGCATCGGCCACAAAACCGGGAGTGAACGGCCCGATGATCACACCCGCCAGCAGGTAGCCAACCAGCGCCGGCAAACGAAGCCGCGCGGCCATAAAGCCAAAGATGAGGGCCAGTCCAAGACCGGCGGCGATGGTGCTGATCAGCGAAACGCTGTGGGGCATGCAGTGAATCCTTTGAAAAAAGATGGCATGCAGCACAGCCGGGGCTGCAACTACAAAAACGGATGGGGTGCTAACCGGAAGGCGCGTGTCACTCAATAACAAGTGACAGCAAAGAATTTACACCAGACAGCTGAAAAAATGGTGAAAGCCATTACACAGCGCGGTGATTAACAGCGCACTGCCTGCACAGGTGAAGCGCTGGAAAACTAGCTCAGCTTGGCAGGCCGGCTCTCGTCAGTACCGCCGATAAACGAGTCGTCCCACTGCTGCGGGAAACGGTCCGGCTTCCTTGCGGGGAAAGAGCCGGAGCCATCGGGGTTGAAGCCTGCCGGTTGCGGCTTGGTAACGGGCTTGGCCTCATGGCCCTTGTTGAGCTCCCTGAGCGCCGCGTCCTTGGCGGCCAGGCGTTTTTGGCGCGTGAAGCTGTCGAGGTCAGCATGAAAGCTGCTGTCACCGCCCATGGTGGCCTGGTGTTCGACCTGGTCCTCGACTTCAACCTCGCCCAGGAAGGCCGCCCGCATCGCGCTGGCCTTGGGCAAGGCGGTACTGCGTACAAATGTGTAGCCAATGCGGCAGTCCTCCAGCAGCGACTCCTTCACCTCACGGGCCGACTTGCTGATGCCGCGTTTGCCCGGCACATCGACGCAACCGACGACATTGCCGTTGGTGGTGCAGATGGTGAACGTGCAATAAACGCTGCCCAGCATGTCCTGCCAGCGTTTGCCGCCGCCATTTTGCTCAAGGTCAGTCGGTTTGGTAAACCTGAGCACAGGCAGCTTGATCATCACCAGGTGGTCATGGAAGGTGGCGCGCAGCCACTTCAGGACTTCGTACTCCTCATTGGTGATCAGCACACGCGATGTGAGGGGCCATTTGGCCGGGATCCGCAGGGACGCATTGGCCTGTTGATGCAGCCACCAGGCGTATCCACCCACGCCGATCACCAGCCCTGCCAGGAGGCCGGCCAGCATCATGATCAAGCCAGTCAGGTTCACGATAAATCCTCTTTGTTATGTTTTTCCGGCAATCCGCAACGGACGGCCTGCACCATGGTGCCTGTTTTTAATGGTAATCGCGCAGCGGGCTCATCCCAACACTTGTTACGCCCGTACCACCGACTGTTACCGACGGTTTCAAACTATAAGGTCAAAACCAGTCATATGGGGCAAACCGTGCGAGCCTTTGTTGCACAAGCGCAACCTGCTACGGTTTCTATAGCACGGGAACCGGAGGGAAATCCGGATATCCACCAGACATGCCTGGCGTTATGCTGCGATTTTTAGCGCCGACATTTTTGCTATCCAGATCAACCCAAGCCAGGCTAGGAGTGACACCATGCAACTGAAGACCGCCCAGGATTTCGACCAGGAACTGCTCATTCTTTTCGATGCCTATGTGCACGGCACCATCGACAGGCGCGGCTTCCTGGACCGGGCGCAGAAGTTTGCCGTTGGCGGCGTCACAGCGGCCGGCCTGCTGGCGGCCCTGAGCCCCGACTTTGCGCGTGCGCAGGTCGTGCCCAGAGACGACAAGCGCATCAAGACCGAGATGATTGAATACCCCTCGACGGCAGGCAACGGCACCATGAAGGGTTATCTGGCCAAACCCGCCACGATGACGGACAAGCTGCCCACGGTGTTGGTCATTCACGAAAATCGCGGTCTGAACCCGCACATCGAAGACATTGCCCGCCGCCTGGCACTGGACAACTTTGTCGCTTTTGCACCCGATGCCCTGACCCCGCTGGGCGGCTACCCCGGTGATGAGGACAAGGCGCGCGAGCAGTTCGCCAGGCTCGACCAGAAAAAGGCGCTGGAAGACTTTTTGGCCGGTGCCAACTTCCTGAAGAACCGGCCCGAGTCCAACGGCAAGATAGGCGCGGTGGGCTTTTGTTATGGCGGCGGCATTGTGCACATGCTTGCCGTGCGCATGCCCGAGCTCAATGCCGGCGTGCCCTTCTACGGCAACCAGCCGGCGACTTCTGAAGCAGCAAAGGTCAAGGCCCCACTACAAATGCACTTTGCGGCTGTGGATGAGCGCATCAATGCGTCATGGCCCGCCTACGAAGCCGCGCTCAAGGCCGCCAACGTGCCGCACACCGCCTACCAGTACCCCGGCACGCAGCACGGCTTCAACAACGACACCACACCGCGTTTTGATGCAGCAGCCGCCAGGCTGGCCTGGGGCAGAACTCTTGAGTTCTTCAACAAAACTCTGAGGGCGTAAATGGCCCCCACGGTTGCTCACTGCGTGTAGCGCCCTGCCCCCCGAGGGGGCCGCTCCGCCTGCGGCCTGGCAAAGCCAGTTCCGCGGCTCCTGCTTGCGAGGACGCGCTGAGAACCGCCCTTACTCATCAATAGCCCGGGATGTGCAGCGACCTTGCTATGTAATCAAAGAAGATGCAATAAAACGCAATCGGCAGCGGCAGGCCGATGAGCGTGCCGATCAGGTAGTTACGAAACTTCACGCCTGAAAGTGCCAGGGCGTAGTTGAGCGCGGGCACGGTCTGCAGCAGCACCCGCAGCAGCGCCACACTTTTCACCGGATGCGCGTCCAGCCCCGCCAGCAGGCGGCGCGGCCATTTGCCTTCAATCTCGCGCAAGGCATTGCCGCCCAGCAGGCGTATCACCCAGAAGGTGAATACACAGGACACCACCGCCGCCATGTAAGTGGCGACGCCACCCCAGACCTCGCCCAGGGCCAGCACCGCAGCGGCCAGAAAAACCAGGCCGGGTATCTGTATCAGGTTGCCCAGCGCAAACAGCGCCACAAAAATGAGCAGCCCGGTCAGCTCGTTGTCCTGAAATTTCTGGTGCAGGTAAACCAGGTTGAAGTTGGCGCGCAGGCCTGAAAACTCAAATACGGCCAGCAGCACGATGAGGAATGCGGCAACGGCAAACAGTCTTTTGTATCGATACATCTGGGGTGGCCGGCTGAAAGACATTGCAGGGTTCCGGGAAAACCCTCAATCAAGGGGCTGGCCCGAAGGCTTAGCCACTTTAATCGCAAACAAATCAAAAGGAGTTGTAAGACCTGGGCAACTGGCACGACGAAACCCCAACAACAGGAAATTGACATGGCCTGCACCATAAGGAACTGCTCATGACCACCATAAAACCGCTGATTCACCCCGCCTGGTTACGCGCCATGCACTGGCTCAACGCCCTCGCCGTCGTCATCCTGATGATGAGCGGCTGGCGCATCTACAACGCCACGTCCTTTCTCGGCTTTGCCATTCCGGCCGACCTCACGCTGGGCGGCTGGCTGGGCGGCGCACTGATGTGGCACTTCGCGGCCATGTGGATTTTGTTTTTCAACGGCCTGCTTTATCTGGCCGTCAACGTCTACACAAAGCGCCTGTTCCACAAGTTCTTTCCCCTGTCGCCGCGCGCTTTTGTTGCCGACATGCTGGCCGCACTCAAAGGCAAGCTGGCGCATGCCGACCCCACCCACTACAACACGGTCCAGCGGCTGGCCTACCTGTTTGTGATGCTGGACAGCATCGTCATCGTGCTCTCCGGCCTGGTGCTGTGGAAGTCGGTGCAGTTCCCCATCCTGCGTGACCTCATGGGCGGTTACGAAGGCGCCCGCCTCATCCACTTCTTTGCCATGGCCGGTCTTGCCGCCTTTGTCGTCATCCACGTCGTCATGGTGGCCCTGGTGCCCAAAACGCTGGTTTACATGGTTCGGGGCCGCTAGGCCGTCGGGAGAAAAACATGAACATCAAAAAAGCACGCACGCTGGGCATAGACACCGAAGCCGTCCTGAAAGAAGCCGTTGACCGCATTGCCAGCGCCAACAAACTGGGCAACAGCCGGCGCAACTTCCTGCGCGGCTCACTCACCCTGGGCGGCCTGTCCATGCTGACCGGCTGCGTACTGGACGACAGCGCCAGCATCAACGCCGCACTGGGCCGTATCTCACGCATCAACGATGACGTGCAGGGCCTGCTGTTCGACCCGACCCGGCTCGCGCCGACCTATCCGGACTCCATGATCACGCGGCCCTTCCCCTTCAACGCGTACTACGGCGAAGACGAAGTGCGCGTGGTGCCCGAAGACGGCTACCGGCTTGAGGTTGCAGGCATGGTCAACGACAAACGCAAGTGGTCGCTGCCCGAGCTGCGCGCCATGCCGCAGGCCGACCAGGTCACGCGCCACATCTGTGTTGAAGGCTGGAGCGCCATCGGCAAATGGGGCGGCGTGCCGTTCGCCAGCTTTTTGAAAGTAATTGGTGCGGACACCACGGCGAAATACGTCGGCTTCAAGTGTGCCGATGACTACTTCACCAGCATTGACATGCCAACGGCCATGCACCCGCAAACCCTGCTGGCGCTGACATACGACGGCCAGGTGCTGCCGCCCAAATACGGCTTCCCGATGAAGCTGCGCATGCCCACCAAGCTGGGCTACAAAAACCCGAAACACATCCAGGCGATTTTTGTGACCAACACCTACCCTGGCGGCTACTGGGAAGACCAGGGCTACAACTGGTTCGGAGGCAGCTGAGCGATCAGCTTCCCCCAACGCGGCACACATCGAGGTGCCATTTCTTCAATGATTGATCAATCTTTTTATCAAGGACACACCATGAAAAACCTCACCGCAACCCTTCTCTCCGCATGCATGCTGTTTGCCGGCAGCGCCATGGCCCAGGACGCCATGAAAAAAGATGCCATGGGCAAGGATGCCATGGCCAAGCCTGATGCAATGGCCAAGGACGGCATGGCAAAAGATGGCATGAAGAAAGACGCCATGGCGCACGACGGCATGAAAAAGGACGCCATGAAAGACGACAAGATGGCGATGAAAAAAGACGGTATGAAGAAAGATGCGATGGCAAAGGACGGTATGGCCAAAGACGCCATGGCTAAAGACGCCATGGCGAAAAAGGACGAGATGAAGAAATAATTCTCCATCTGCGCAAGCCCGAAAAAGCACCGGCGACCTGATCGCGCGGTGCTTTTTGACGTCTGCACTCAGCTCATTGTCCGCCGGCTGCTTCCTGAAAATAACGGATGCGGTCCGCATCAGCGGGATGCGATGCAAATGCAATTCCCAGCCATGAGTCCGGTGACTGCGCGTCACGCTCACTACCGACGTTATTGCCTTTTTCGCCTGGCTCGGGTGCGCGTTTTTTTTCCGCCAGACGGTCAAACAGTTTGACCATCACCCCCGGGGAGATCCTGGCGGCACGAAGAATTCGTACAGCTTCGACGTCGGCCTCGTATTCTGCCTGCCTTGAATAACTCGCCTGCCCCAGCAGGACCGGCACGCCGGCCAGCACCGTGCTGAAATCTCCGACAACCATGGCGGCCAGCCCACTCAGGGCGACGGTCTGTACCAGCATTCGCAGGCCATGACGATGCCTGACGTGGCCCAGTTCATGCGCCAGTACCGCGATGACCACATCATCATCGTGACCCACCAGCTCAACCAGCTGATCCGTCATGACCAGCGTGCCGCCCGGCAGTGCGAACGCGTTGGGGCCAATCCGGCTTTTGCGAAACACCAGTTCCCACGGCGGCAGCGTGCCGGGCGGCATGGCGCTCACGGCCTGCGCCAGTGCAAGCCGCAGGCGCTGCTGCTCGGCTGCAGGCAGCCTGCTCGCCTGCAGCAGCTGGCTGTCCAGGGCGCGAAGCGATGTTTCACCAAGCGACCTGTCAACACTTTGGGGGGTGATGGCCACCAACGCCCTCGCCGCCAGCGGTACGCCCCATTGCTGGAAGGCGACCAGCAGCAGGCCGAGTACAAGCACGCTGGCAAATACCCAGCGCCAGCTCTGCTGCATCTTCACCACCACGGATTCGGTGATGCCGCTGGCACGGATCCAGTCGTCCCAAGCCACGGTGTCGCCCGCCTGCACCAGGCCGCCACTTTTGAAGTGGGCCAGGCGCATGCCATGCCTTGTGCGCTCGGGCCACTTGATCTCGCGCACGGGTACGCTGCGTGTGATGCCCTTACCGGTGATATGCAATGCGCCGTCCCCCATCTGAAGGCTGACCGGATGCCCGCGCGCACTGGCCCCGTCAAAATAGGTGGCCGCCAGAACGGGGGCGTGTGAACAGGCCATGCGCCGGGAACCCGTTCTTAAAGCCCGATATCCAGGCCCAAAAGGTCGGCGCCCGCATCGCCAGCGGCGGCACCTTCGGCCGCATTGGCCTGGCTGACAAGCAATTGCGGGTCGTCACGTGTTTCTGCGCTCACTGCCTCCAGACGCAGGCGTGCCATAGCCACGGCGGCGAAGGGCCAGTAAAAGCCCAGCGTCAACACGATCAGCAGCCAGTTTTTCAGCGTGAGGAGCAGCACCCGGCCAAAGCGCAGGTCGCTGCTAAAGCGCACGGAATCGTTCACGGTGTGTGACCAGATCACGTTCTGGAAGCGCGCAATGACATAGGGCTTGGCCAGAACAAACAGGGCGAGCATGGCCAGCAGGGGCGTGACACCGGCGGCCAGCGCCATGGCGGCCCGACCGGATTTGGGCGATGGGGCGCCACCCCTCATCGCAAAATAGGCCCCGGCCACCAGAACACCCGTCAACACAATGACCAGAAGCGCCACCCCCAGCATCCTGAAAAACACCTTGTAAAAAGAGCCCGCTGTGGCGGTGAAGCTGGTCTGGAGCGACGCAAAGGCGTAGTGGTCATGCTGGTATTTCTTGAACTTCCAGAGCATCCACGGGATCACGCCCAGCGTCGCCAGCATGATGAGCCCGAACGCCGGAAAGAACCAGCCGGGCGGGTTTTTCGAATCGCCGACTCGCGTCACCGCAGCCAGGATAAGGATGCCGGGAACAAACATGGGAATCAGCGCATGGTAGGCATCGCCCATTGAGCCCCTGAACCCGAATCGCAGGCCGCGCCAGCTGGTGTTGGCCATCCGGAAGCGCATGGCAGATACCAGCAGGGCCGGCCAAATAGCTGCCACGGCCAGAAAGCCAGTCAGCCCCGCCAACGCAGACACATTCCCGAGGGTTGAATAAATGCTGAAGAGAATGCCCATCATGAAGTAACCCAGCAAGATCTTCAGCGGCTCACCGTGAAAGTCCAGCGGGTCACCACCCACCACCGTGTTGCCGAAAAAATAGCGCAGGCGGCGCACTTTCGCCCAGGGGTAATAAATGCCGAATGTGACCATCAGCAGCAACAGGTTGACAATCCAGATGCGAAAGTACTCGCTCCCTGATCCGGTAAAACGGATGCTCAGGCGATGTGGCCCGTCAGCCGGCAGCGGGTTGTTCGCCAAACCATTGCCGCCAGCGCCATGGACACCGCCATCGCCAGTCAGATATTCATTCACAGGCTTCCTCCCGATTCAGTTTTATATCAGCAGGCCATGCATATCTGCCGTGAGCGGGTACGCAGCGTACATCACTGCAAACAATATAACGCTGAATCATGGCGCTGCCAGTCAATGGGCCGTCGCCCCTGGATTTTCAGCGCTTGCCGCGCAAGGGGTCCAGCAGGGGCTTGAGGCCGTTGTGGTCAATCTCCTGCATCAGCGCCAGCAGGCGGCCGATCTCGCCCTTGGGGAAACCTTCACGCGCAAACCAGTTGAGGTAGTTGCCGGGCAAATCTGCGATCTTGCGGCCCTTGTACTTGCCGAAGGGCATCTCGCGCTCTACCAGCAACTGCAGGTCTTCGGGGGCCATGATCGGGTTAACCGCCTGCCCGCTTGACGTTGTTGTGGCCCTGCTTCTTGAGCGTCTCCACCACCAGATCGCAATGGTCGCCCTGCACTTCGATCACGCCGTCCTTCACGGTTCCGCCAGAGCCGCAGGCGGCCTTCAGTTGTTTGCCAACCTGCGCGAGTGCCGCGGCATCCAGCGCCAGTCCCTTGACCAGCGTGACGCTCTTGCCGCCCCGGCCCTTGGTCTCACGGCTCACACGCACCACGCCATCGCCTTTGGCAAACACCGCCTGTCTGCAAATGCAGTTGCCCACCGGCTGGCGGCAGTCAGGGCACATGCGGCCTGCGTCGGTTGAATACACCAGCCCGCCCAAACCGGCCAGCCCGCTCAATCCTGTTTTGGTTTTGTTGTTCATCAATCCGGTACAAACAGTTTCTTGAATTTTGTTTCGTCTTCAGCCAGTTCCAGCGTCACCAGCTGGCCCATCTTCCCGTCGCTGAGCCGGCAGGCCGCAAACAGGCTGGACTTGCCCTTGAAGTCATAGCCGTCCATGTCGATCAACATGTAGGGGTAAGGCACAAACACCTGGTACGTAAAAATGCTGCGGTGGCGGTTGCGCGGTGACGGAAAGAGCTTGTACTCGTCCGTCGTGATGCCTTGTGCTGTTGCCATGTATGTTGGTGTCCGGTGAAATGATGAGCAGGTAAGCTCTGTGCCTTGCGCAGCGCATGCGCCAAACTGCCCCAGCCCTATTTTGATGCATCCATGACTGAACTCCACACCCCCGGCAAGGAAGAGATTGCCCTTCTTGAGGTCTTCGACCGTCTCGGCATGGACCAGATCCAGGTGGTGGCCACCCCTGAACAGGCTGCGCAGGCACTCAAGGAGCTGGCTGGCGAGACTGCACTGGGCTTTGACACGGAGTCCAAACCCACGTTTCTGAAAAATGAAGCCAGTGACGGACCGCACATCGTGCAGCTCTCGACACTGAAGAAAGCCTGGATATTCCAGCTGACCAACGCTGAATGTCGCCGCGCCGTTGGTGTGCTGCTCGAATCCCCCGCCATCATCAAGGCCGGCTTTGGCCTGGGCGATGACCGCCGCCGCATCATCCACAAGCTGGGCGTGGACCTGCAGGGCGTGCTGGAACTGAACGTCGTCTTTCGCGAACGGGGCTACCGCAAGGACATGGGCGTGCGCGGCGCCGTGGCAGTGCTCTTCAACAAGCGTTTCATCAAGTCAAAGAAAGCCGCCACGTCCAACTGGGCGATTGAAAAGCTGGGCGAATCACAAATTGTGTATGCCGCCAACGATGCATACGCGGCGCTTCGGGTTTACAAGGCGCTGGGACTAGACTGATCATGCCCGTCTTCGGTAATTCAGACGCGCAGGATCGGCGGGGCGATGATGTTTTCTTGTGTAACCCCGATGTAGGCACACTCTGACAGAACGCTGCGGCGCCACCCTGCCCCATGCCGTTTTCTGCCGCATTACCTTGTGCTCATGGAATTTTCCATGTCTATCCGAAAGGCGAAATCATGAACAAGGACCAGGTTAAAGGCAAGATCAAGGAAGCAGCTGGCGAGATCCAGGAACATACCGGCAAGGCACTCGGCAACAAGGAAATGCAGGCCAAGGGCCACGCACGCGAATTTGCAGGCAAGGCCCAGAAGAACGCTGGCGATGTGAAGGAAAAAATTGAAGACGCTGCGGACAAGGCGAAGGATGCCGGCACCCAGTGGCACAAGAACCTGGACAAGCGTTGATTGACGGCAAGCGTTGACACAGCCTCATGAATTGAGGTTTTCATGTTTTCATGTTTGGATGTCCCGGGGACATCAGGACTCCCGGGGATTCAGTCACCGGAAGTCAAACAGGCCGGTAGAACCGGCCTGTTTGCATGGTCACCCAAAAGCTCACGCAAAAGCGCGCTGGGCTAACTAGGCCCGAATTTCGGGCTAACCACGCCTCTTGCGCGGCACAACACTCAACTGGGCGGCCGCCTTGCTGCCTGCAGCCACCACATTGACCTGCTGTGCGGCGATATCAATCAGCTGTTCCGGATGCCAGACCTTGACCCGGGTTGAGCCGTCAGGCACGGCCTCAAACATGGCAACCCCGTCAGCATTGGTCACAGCCGCCCACGGCGAATCACTCACATACACATACCCGCGCATGGATGCATGCAAATGGCATCCCAGCAGCACCGCACCGGCCTTGTCGAATGACGCATCCGCCGTTTTGGCTGGCTTGCCTTCCGCCTTCCCGTCCATGCGCAGCTCGAATCCACCGGCGCTGGCGGTATCAAATTGCATCACACCGGCTGCCGATGCGCGAACATGGTGCTCCCAGGGGTCGTTGTTGATAAAGCGTGCCTTGGTACCGACGCTCACCACCGCCAATGCAGGAATGAAACGCATCTTTTCCTGGTTAATGGTGATCTGCGATGGCAGGGGCATCCTGGGCGCGCCGGGCGTGGCTGTTGCCAGCACCACCACGGCATCCTGAACGGGCTTGCCCTCCTTGTCGGTGACGGTCACCTGCAGGTTGCCCGCATGTGCGTAAGCAGCGGCTGCACAAGAAATAGCCAGTACCGAAGATCTGAGAAGGTGTCGCATGTGCTTCACCTTATTTGATGATGTGCCAGACCTTCAGGTAGTTATCGCCGTATTTGTCGCCAGGCTCCTGGTCTTCAGGCCATGTGTAGACCGGCTTGCCCTTGTAGGCCCATTGGCGGCCGTTGCTGCGCGTCACGATGGTGAAATCGCCCGACGGCTGGTCACTGGCCGATGCCATGACCGGCGGCCACTTCACCGCGCAATCCCCCTCGCAAGCTGATTTTCCGCTGCCCGCCACGTCGCGGTCAAAGGTGTAAAGCGTCATGCCTTTGGCATTGACCAGCATGCCATCCTTCATCATCGCCGGTGCGCCGGACATGCCTGATGCACAGCCCGCCAGAAGTGCGACGGCCAGGGTCAGGGTAAGGGTCAGGGCGGATATGAGCCTGTTATTCATGGTGTTTTCCAGTTAGGTTTTTGGTTGATGCAGTCAATGCAGTTGGTCTGCATGTGCATGAACACCCTGGAGCACCGGTTTATTCCAGCGCCGGCAAATTTATTTTTGCGGGCTGCCGCAGGCTGTACCGGTGAAGCTATATCGCCGCGCCGTCCTCAACCCGCTGGTAGCGCACCTCGCGCCTGCGCAGGTTGTCTGTCCCGACAAACTCGCGGCTGGACTCGAACCGGACCTGGAAGGTCGCATAAGGAAGTACCGGCGACGAAGGCTTCTTGCCGTCAAAGCTCGTGTAGTGGCGCTTGAGGTTCATGCCATCAAACAGCCAGTTGCCCGCATGGCTGTGCACCGTGACCTGGCCTGCCTTGTCAACCACACGCGCCGATTCGGTGAAATGACCATCCGCTTCAAGCACCAGCAAACGGCGCACATGGGCACCCTCCTGGTCGTACTCTCGCAGCCAGCTGCCGGTCAGGCGCTGCTGGATCTCTTCATCGGGCGAATCCACGGGGCCCTGCCCACAGGCAGCCGTCAATACGCTAATCGTCAGACCCATCCACACCAGCGCATGACGCCGCGTGTAAAAAGCACGGTCTTTGCTGGCTGATTCAAGGGGACTTGCGGATTTCATCGCACCAGCTTACCCGCTGTCCGGGTTTTCTGCTGAAGCTCAGGTCCTGGAGCCTAGGGCCTGCGCGGCTCCGGCGGTTGCAGGTCGCGTGGAACGATCTCTGCATTGACAGCCTGTGTTGCCGCCGCTTCGCCCGCCGGCACCTGCACCGTCACATACCTGATGCCTGACGACGGTTGCCAGCTGCCCTCGCGCGGTTCACGTGGCGCATTGCCGTCAAGCTGGCTCACACTGCGGTCAATCGGCCCCGGGTCCTGTACGGGCGGTGGCGTGTTGACCTCCACCCCGATCAGGCCAGGATCGGCAGGCACGCTGGTGTCACGCGGGGCTGCAAACGCGGCGTTGGCATCGATCACCTTGCCGCGATAGGCCTGCCTGAAAAACTCGCCCACGATGGGCAGCGCTGCCTGCGCGCCCTGCCCCCAGCCCGAGCCCATGGTCACGCGGTTGTCATTAAAGCCCACCCACGCCCCGGCCACCAGTTGCGGGCTCATCAGCATGAACCATGCATCGGTGTTGTCCTGTGTGGTGCCGGTCTTGCCCGCCACATCGGCGCGTATGCCGTAGCGGCTGCGTATGCCGGTGCCCGTGCCCTGGTCGATGGCGCCGCGCAGCACGTCAATCAGGGGCTGGGCCACGGTGGTGGCCATGGCAGTTTCAGCCACGGGCTCCACCATCGCCTCAAGCACCTTGCCATTGCGGTCCTCCACGCGGGTGATCATCACCGGCTCGATGTAGCGGCCATCATTGGCCAGCGTGCTGTAGCTGGTGACCATTTCCTTCAGCGTCACAGGGCTGGTGCCCAGCGCCAGCGAAAGCACCTCGTCCATTTTGCTCTGCCGCACACCCATCGAACGCGCCAGCCTGGCCACATGCTGCGGGCCCACCCCCTGCATGACCTGGGCGGTGATGCTGTTCTTTGAATACATCAAACCCTGGCGCAAGGTCATCGTCGCGCCGCTGGGGCCGCCTGCATCGCCCGGCCGCCAGAAGTTGCCGTCGCCCAGCGGGATTTCCAGGGCCTGGTCTACAAACACATCATTGGGCCGCGAGCCGTTTTCAAATGCTGCACCGTAAACAAAAGGCTTGAAGGTCGAGCCCGGCTGCCTGCGCGCCTGCGACACATGGTCAAACTGGTCGTCGGCGTAATCGCGGCTGCCCACCCAGGCCTTGATATGGCCATTGGTCGGGTCCACCGCCATAAAGCCGGCCTGCAGGCGCAGCTTGTCCGCGCGCAATTTTTGCAGCACATCGGCATTGCCCATGATGGCCTTGACCGACTCATCGTCGCTGTAGCCCGCAGCACGCGCAGCCTTGTACTCTTTCGACTCCCGTATAAAGGCCAGTACCAACTCGCGCGCCTGGCCGGCCCGCGTTTTCGGGTTCCAGCCCGAGGTCAGACGCCAGTCTGAATTGACCACCGACTGCAGCCGACCCATCTGTGCCGTGACAGACGCGTTGGCCATGTTCTGCAGGCGTGAATCAATCGTCGTGCGCAACACCAGGCCATCGGCATAGATGTTGTAGTCGTTTTTGTCGGCCCATTCAATCAGCCAGCGCTTGAGCTGCTGTGTCAGGTGCGGGGCCGGGCCCAGTGACTCTTCCTGGCGTTCAAAGTCAACCTTGAGTGGCGTCTTTTGCAGCGCGGCCAGTTTGGCCTCAGGCACCTTGCCCTGCCTGACCATCTGCGCCAGCACCGTGTTGCGGCGCTGCAGCGCACGGCCAGGGTTGACGACAGGGTTGTAATAACTCGTGCCCTTGAGCATGCCGATCAGCGTTGCACTTTCAAGCACGTCGAGCTCGTCGGCAGACTTGTCAAAGTAGGTGCGGGCCGCCATCTCTATTCCGTAGGCGTTGTACAGAAAGGGCACGGTATTCAGGTAGGTCTCAAGGATTTCGTCCTTGGTATAGACCGATTCGATCTTCAGCGCAGTGATGGCCTCCTTGATCTTGCGCGTCACGGTCGCCGCGCGGCCGATGTCTTCGGGGTAGAGGTTGCGCGCCAGCTGCTGGGTGATGGTCGAGCCGCCCTGCAGGTCACCCTTGAAGGTGTTCAGCGCGGCAGCCGCTGTACGCTTGAAGTCCATGCCGTGGTGCTCATAAAAGCGCCGGTCTTCAGTCGCGATCAGCGCATTGACGACATTGGGCGAAATGTCTTCAAGCTTGACCCATTCACGGTTGGCGCGCCTGAAGACGGCCAACTCCTTGCCATCGGATGACATCACCACCGAAGGCTTGGCCGTCTTGGCCTTGCGCAGGTCTGAAATGCTGGGCGTGAAGGGGATCAGCAGCAGCACATAAAGCAGAACCAGCACCGGTATGGCCGCCAGCGTCAGTGCAACGCCGCGCCGCGTCGGGTGGCGCAGGTGGTGCCAGGCGGTGTCTGCAAACTGCCGGGTACGGAACCTGATACGGGACGGATGCGATGGGGGCTGGTGTTGAGGGGTCGTCATATGCAGGCCCGAGTCTAGGCTGGCTGCCTTTCGCGTACTGTAGGACTGCGGCGCAATGCCCCTGAAAATCAGGGGTTTTCAGGCAATTTTTGTCACTTTTTGAATCGGTTGACCGTGTCGGACCGTATAGGCAACAAGCACCTTCAGCATCCAGCACCATTGTAAGAAATGAACTGTTAGCCCGACCAAGACTCATACGCTGGGCTATCAATTAAAAGGACTCCAACATGATGACGAGACGAAACTCACTTTTCAGCCTGGCTGCCATCCCCGCCCTGCTGGCCGGCGCACGCGGCCTGCTGCTGTCATCGCCGGCCCATGCGGCCAGGGCCTATGAAGTCGTCAAGACCGATGCGGAGTGGAAGAAGCTGCTGACACCCGACCAGTACAGCGTGTTGCGCAAGGCCGGCACCGAGACACCCTACACCAGCCCGCTCAACAAGGAAAAGCGCGCCGGCACGTTTGCCTGCGCCGGTTGTGCACAGCCACTGTTCGCATCCGCCACCAAGTTTGAAAGCGGCACCGGCTGGCCCAGCTTTTACCAGCCTATCGCCAAAACGGCCGTGGTTGAAGAAAGCGACACCACGCTTTTCATGAAGCGCACCGAAGTGCTTTGCAGCCGCTGCGGTGGTCACCTCGGCCACGTTTTTGACGATGGTCCCAAACCCACAGGCCTGCGTTATTGCATGAACGGCGTGGCCCTCAACTTCAAGGCGGCATAAACATGATCAAGGAAATTCTCTTCACCACAGGCGCAGTCGCACTCGCTGCGTTTGCATTCATGGGCGGCGGTGTCGGTATCAGCGCGGCACAGGAAAAAGCCGTCAAGCTGCCCGCCCCAGTTATGGACGCACCCGTGACCGCGCAGGCGGCACGTGAGACGGCTGTTTTCGCCGGCGGCTGCTTCTGGGGTGTGCAGGGCGTGTTCCAGCACACCAATGGCGTGCTCAATGCCGTGTCGGGTTACGCCGGTGGCGACAAGTCCACCGCCAGCTACGACATGATCGGCTCGGGCCGCACCGGCCATGCCGAATCGGTGCAGGTGACCTATGACCCGAAAGTCGTGTCCTACGGCAAGCTGCTGCAGATCTATTTTTCCGTCGCGCATGACCCGACCACACTCAACGCCCAAGGCCCTGACCGCGGCACGCAATACCGTTCGGCCATCTTCTACAAGGACGCCACGCAAAAGCAGGTGGCTGAAAAATACATTGCCCAGCTCGATGCCGCCAGGGTCTACCCAGACAGGATCGTGACCCAGCTCACACCGCTGGGCGGCAACATTGCGTTTTACCCGGCCGAGGCCTATCACCAGGACTACGCCACGATTCACCCCAACCAGCCCTACATCGCGACCTACGACATCCCCAAGATCGCCAACCTCAAGACGCTGATGCCGGAGGTCTATCGCGACAAGCCGGTTCTCGTCTCACAGGCAGGCAAATAAACGATGCGGCCACGACAGCCCCGCGCGGCCCGCTCTTGATGCGTGCGGCGCTGGTGTTTGTTTTCCTGTGGTTCTTCGTGGGCGGCATTGCGCACTTTGCTTTCACTGCGGCAGAGATGCGTGCAGTACCGCCCTGGATCACCTGGCGTTACGAGGCGGTCATCATAAGCGGCGTCTTTGAATTACTGGGTGCGCTCGGCCTTCTCTGGCGACGAACACGCCACGCAGCTGCCTGGGGTTTGTTCCTGCTGACGATGGCCGTCACGCCTGCCAACGTCTATATGTACCAGCACGCTGACGAGTTTGCATCCGTGCCCGTCTGGGCGCTTGCGTTGAGACTGCCGCTACAGGTCGTTCTGCTGGCGCTGATTGCATGGATTGCCTTGCGCAGTCCACGCGTCCACACTAAGCTTCGCATCCACAACAAAACATAACGGAGCCGCCATGAAACGACGCCTTGCCCTCTTGTCCTTTTGTCTCGCCGCCAGCCTTGCCGCCGCACAGACCCCGCCCGTCGTGCGCATGCGCGGCAACATCGTCAGCGTCACGCCAACCAGCATGGTCGTCAAGGACCGCAGCGGTGAAGTGGTGGATCTGCTCATCTCCGACAAGCTGGTCGTGTCCGAGGTCTACCCCATCAGGCTTGAAGACATCAAGCCCGGCAGCTACATCGGCACGGCAGCCCTGCCGCAGGCCGACGGCACGCAGCGTGCGATTGCGGTCAGCGTCTTCCCTGAAGCAGCCCGCGGCACCGGTGAAGGCCACCGGCCTTTTGATTTGCTGCCGCAAAGCACCATGACCAATGCCACGGTGGACGATGTGGGCACCATCGCGAACAGCGCCGCAGGCAGAACCCTCAAGCTCAAATACAGGGACGGCGAAAAAACCGTCATCGTCCCGGCCGATGCGCCCGTCGTGACCTCACGCCCCAGCGACCGCAGCCTGCTGGTGCCCGGCGCCAGTGTCTCGCTGTTCGCACAGGAAGTGGCGGGCAAACCCACAGTCCTGCGCATGAACGCCGGCCGAAACGGGTTTGCGCTGCCTTATTGACCGGGCGCGGCCGCGCCCGCCGAAGCCGGCAGCCAGCCGTCCTTTGTGCCGTTGAAAGCCTGCGTGGTGGTCTTTTTGAAGATGCCCTCTTCCGCCACCCAGCCCACTTCATCCACCTCCACCCGGTCGCATTCGACCCGCAGGATATTGAACGAATTGGCCTCGCCGCGCTGGCGCGTCGATGTGGCCGTGCCGGCCTGAATCGACAGCGCTGAATAGGCCCCATGCCTGTAGCGGTTGTCAGTCGTCACCACTTCGCTGGTGTGCATGTGGCCTCCCAGCAGCACGTCAACACCGCAGCCCGCAAACTCCTTCATCGCCTTGCGCGCCCGGCCGACCAGGTCATCCTTGTCCATGTGGGCCGGCAAGTCGAACGGGTGATGGGTGACCAGCACTTTCACCAGCCGGTCATTGAGCGGGTTGAGCCTTTCGCGCACGCGGTCCAGCTGCTCACGGTTCACCCGCCCGCCCTTGAAGACCAGGGAGCGCGCCGTGTTGATGCCCAGCACCGCAATTTCATCGTCGATAAAAAACGGCTCCATGTCGCTGGTGATATGGCGCTGGTACCTTTTGAGCGGGCTGAAAAAACGGCGGAAAACGTCATACAGCGGCACATCATGATTGCCCGGCACGATGATTTTGGGGATGGTGAAGGTGTCAAGAAAAGCCCTGGCGGCAATGAACTCATGCGACTTCGCACGTTGCGTCAGATCGCCGGACACCACCATCACATCCGGGTTTGCGGCTTGCAAAAACTCGCTCAATGGCTCGAGCAGCGCCGGGTTGACGCGGCCAAAGTGGAGGTCGGACAAATGGGCAATCGTGCGCATGGCTTACGTCCTCGTCTCTCGCGGGGGCACAAACACATTCAGGCTTGCGGGCCGGATGCGATAAACCAGCGGTGTATCCATCAGGTTGACCTCGCCATCGGTTGAAACGCGCAGCTGCCGGTGCCGGCTTTCAATCGTCAGCGTTCTGGCCGAGAGCATTTCAAAGTCTTTCGCCTGCTTCAGGCGGCCGAACACCGCGCGCACGGCCAGCACCACCAGCCCGAGCCGGCTGGTGCGGTGCGCAAAATAAAGGCTCAAACGCCCATCCTGCAGTGTGTTGCGTGCACCGATGTTGAAGCCCTCCATGATGTATTCGTTGTTGCCGATAAAAATGAAGGGTGTGCGCTGCCGGTAACTGATCTTGTCGGTCGTCAGTTGCAGGTTCAAAAACGGGTAACGCTTGAGCGAGGTCAGCGCCGCCCAGATAAACGCCGGCCATTTGCTGCGCCCCAGCCTGCTTTGCTGCAGCTCGCGGCGGCGCACCGTGTCGGGGTACAGGCCCAGGCTGGAGTTGTTCAGAAAGCTGTGGCCATTGACCTCTGCCGTATCGACCTGCGTGCGGTGCCCTGCCGCAATAAGGGCCACCGCCTCGTCAATGTCGAGCGGAATGCCCAGGTCCTTGGCAAAGTGGTTGAGTGTGCCCATGGGCAGCACACCAAAAATCACATCGGTGCCGATCAGCCTGGAGGCGACCGCGTTTTGCGTGCCGTCGCCGCCGCCGGCAGCCACCATGGGCACGCCGTCTTTCAGTGCCTGCTCTGCGGCGCCAAGCAGTTCACCGCCGTTTCTGGCCAGCGTGACCGTGGCCTCCATGCCGTGAGCTGCAAATTTTTGAACAAAGCTCGTGGCCGATTCATCATTGCAGCCCAGGCCTGCGGAGGCGTTGAGGATGACGGCGATTTTTCTGGTTGGCAGCATGACGTTGTGATGAAGGGGTCTTGAAGGATCTCAGGACTGGCCGGGCAGAAAGGTCTGATGTTTGCGCCAGATCGCCATGCCCGTGAACGTGATGGCAAGCCAGGCGGAGCTGGAGGCCATCGCCGCCACCACGTCACTGGGGTAATGCACGCCGAAGTACATGCGGCTTAAAGCGACCAGCCCCACCATGCCCATGGCCGCCAGCACCACCGGCACCGGCCATTTGCGCCCCGGCCCGGTCAACAGCCAGGCGCCCAGCACGCCATAAAACAGGGTAGCCCCCGCCGTGTGCCCGCTTGGAAAGCTGTAGCTGACCAGCGTCAACAGCGGCTGGTCAAACGCCGGGCGCTGGCGCTGGAAGATGTTTTTCAGCATCACATTGAGCAGCATGCCCAACGGCACGGACAGCAGCAGGCACAGCAACCAGTCCCACTGTTTTTTGTGTGCCATCCAGAACGCCAGCAACGCCGTCATCACCATGACACCCAGTGTGCTGTGCCACTCGGTGATGACAAGGAAAAAGGTCGTGCGGGCCGGTGTGATGTGGGCGTGCAGCCACAGCAACACCGGTTCGTCCAGCTTCAGGAGGCTGCCCTGGGTCACCACATCTTCGGCAATATGGCCAAACACGAACAGCGACAGCAAAATCGCCGCCATGCCCAGCGTCAGGTGCAGGCCGAGATAGCCCTCCGGCGACAACCTCGCCCGCAAAAAACTGGCAATGGGCTTGGGGTTGGGGTTGTTCAGGTGCTGCACTGGCGACGGCTTGGGGTTGCGGAAAGCATAAAGGCTGCCTGAGCCCGGGCCGGTAGGACGTTGCCGCCGCCGCGCCATTGCCGGAAGTTCGCCCGCGTCTGGCTAATAGCGCCACGCCCCCACTTTCGATCACCCAACCCAACCGGGCCATCTCAAAAAGCCGTTTTTAATGTATGCGGCAAATTTTTAACGTACACGTTAAAAAGTGGCCTTCTGAATCATCACGGACGACGCCAAAGCATCAAAAACACCTGACACAGGCAAAAAAGACCTGTTTTTGAGCATCAAATTGGCAATTAGACCAATAGATACGGGCGTAAGTAGCTATAAAAATAGTAGCAAATTTGCGCCCGGCATACCCTCTGCCCCAATCCCACCCCGAGGCCCCGAACCCGGGCCTGGCACTGCGCCGTAAGCTCGCATGCAACGCATCATCCAGACCACGAAAGTGCACAATTTTCCGCCTCAAATGGTGCACGTGTATGCAATCCCTCGCCTGAAAATTGACAACTTGTCGGCCGACAAGGGCCACATCACGATATACAAAAAGCGATTAATTCAATAAAAACAAGACTGAAATAAATACATGGCACCAAAGCGGCGCATTGGCACAGTGCATGCAATAAGCCCCGGGTCTTTTCATAAAACCTCTGGAGGAATCCCGTGCATTCACTACTTGAGAAACCCAAAAAGCTGTCGCGCTGGCTGCTGGCTGTGCCGCTGGCCTTGTCGCTGCATGCAGGTGCATACGCCGAAACCGTGGCGCGCTATGGCATTTCGATGGCCGACATTCCGCTGACGACCGGCCAGCCCGACCGCGGTGCCGGCGCCTATCAGTTCACCGGCCACACCATTTATGACCCGCTGGTGGCCTGGGAGTCCAACATCGACTCACGCCCCGGCAAGCTGATCCCCGGTCTGGCGACGGAGTGGAAGGTGGACCCCAAGGACAGTAAAAAATGGACATTCAAGCTGCGCAAGGGCGCGATGTTCCATGACGGTTCAGAGTTCAAGGCCGACGCCGTGATCTGGAACCTCGACAAGGTCCTGAACGACAAGTCGCCCCAGTTTGACCCCAAGCAGAGCGCCCAGGTGCGCCCTCGCATCCCGTCCATCGCCAGCTATAAAAAGATTGACGACTACACGGTTGAAATCACCACCAAGGCGGTGGATGCGCTCTTCATCTACCAGTTGCCCTGGTTTTTGATCTCCAGCCCGGCCCAGTATGAAAAGGTCGGCCGCGACTGGAACAAGTTTGCCTCGCAGCCATCGGGCACCGGCCCGTTCAAGCTCGACAAGCTGGTGCCGCGCGAGCGTGCCGAACTGGTCAAGTACCCCGCATACTGGGACAAGACACGCATCGCCAAAACCGACCGCATTGTGCTGATCCCCATCCCCGATGCACTGACGCGCTCCAACGCGCTGCTCAGCGGCCAGGTAGACCTGATTGAAACGCCGCCGCCTGATGTGGTGCCGCAGCTCACCAAGGCCGGCTTCAAGCTGGTCAAGAACGTCACGCCTCACGTCTGGCCTTACCACTTCAGCACCCAGCCCGGCTCGCCATGGGCAGACATCCGTGTGCGCAAGGCTGCCAACCTGGCCATTGACCGCGACGGCATCGTCAAGCTCATGAACGGCCTGGCAGTCCCCGCCAAAGGCCAGGTTGACAGCACCAGCCCGTGGTTCGGCAAGCCGGCCTTCAAGCTGCGTTACGACCTGGCTGCCGCCAAGGCGCTGATGGCCGAAGCCGGCTACAGCAAAGCCAAGCCGCTCAAGGCCAAGGTGGTCATCGCCCAGGGCGGAACCGGCCAGATGCTCTCGTTGCCCATGAACGAATATGTCCAGCAAAGCCTGGCTGAAGTCGGCATACAGCTGGAGTTTGAAGTCGTTGAACTGGAGGCGCTCTATCTGCACTGGCGCAGTGGCGTGAAGGCCGACATGAACAGCGGCAAGGGCATCAGCGCCATCAACCTGGCCTATGTGACGTCCGACCCCTTCTACGGCATCACCCGCTTTGTCGACAGCCGCTACATCGCGCCCAACGGTGTGAACTGGGGTGGCTACAAGGACGCCAAGGTTGACCAGACGCTGGACACCCTGCGCAACAACTTCGACCCCAAGGTGCAGGACAACCTGCTGGCCCAGATCCATGAAAAGATGGTCGATGAAGCCCTGATGCTGTGGGTGGTGCATGACGTCAACCCGCATGTGCTGTCGCCAAAGGTCAAGGGCTTTGTGCAGGCACAGCACTGGTTCCAGGACCTGACAACGCTGAAGATGTAACGCTGAAGATGTAATTCACGCTTCTTCGTTCGCTCACCCATACGCTGTCCCATACGCCCACACGTACAGGCCCTGCAGGCATTCATGCGTACCGCATCAAAAGTGCGTGTGATACCGCGGGGCCGTCCTGAAAGTTTTTCATGTTTTCGTATGTTCTCAAGCGCCTGCTGCTGACGCTGCCGATCGCGCTCGGCGTGACGCTGGTGGCCTTCATGCTGGTGTACATCGCACCGGGTGACCCGCTCAACGCTGTGGCGCCAGCCGATGCCCCGGCGGAGGTGATTGAAGCGCTCAAGGCCGCCTACGGTCTCGACAGGCCCGTGCCCGTGCAGTACGGCAAATGGCTTCTGCGCGCGGTACAGGGCGACCTCGGCAAATCGATTGCCTCGGGCCGCGACGTCGGCACGGAAGTCATGAGCGCCGTCAGCAACACCCTGCTGCTGGCCGGTGTCGCCGGTTTTGCCGGCGTGCTGGTGGGCTGCGTGCTGGGCGCGCTGGCGGGTTACTGGCATGGCGGTTTTATCGACCGCCTGGCCACGCTACTGTCGGTCGTCGGCGTCAGCATTCCCCACTACTGGCTGGGCCTTGTGCTCACCATCATTTTTTCAACCTGGCTGGGCTGGTTCCCGGCCATGGGCGCGGGGCCGGGCGGCTCGGCTGAATGGGCGTTTGACTACGCCCACCTGCAGCACCTGGTGTTGCCCGCCGTCACGCTGTCGGTGATTCCGCTGGGCATCATCACCCGCACCGTGCGTGCACTGGTGGCCGACATGCTGGCGCAGGAGTTTGTGATTGCGCTGCGGGCACGCGGCCTGGGCAACCGGGCGATCTTCAGGCACGTGGCCAAAAATGCAGCGCCCACCATTCTGGCTGTGGCGGGTTTGCAGATCGGCTACCTGATGGGCGGCTCCATCCTGGTCGAGACCGTGTTCGCCTGGCCGGGCACCGGCTTTTTGCTCAACACTGCGATCTTCCAGCGCGACATCCCGCTGCTGCAGGGCACCATTCTTGTGCTGTGCATGTTTTTTGTCGCCCTGAATCTGCTGGTCGACATCCTGCAACCCCTCATTGACCCGCGCATGGGACGTGCCTGACATGGAAACCGCCATCTCATCCTCCACTCCTTCCATGCCTTCCGCTCCGGCCATCGCAGTGGCGCAGGCCGCACCCAGCCGCAGCTTCTGGTACGTCGTGTTGCGCCAGCTCAGGCGTGACCCGGTCGCCATGACGGCCGCGCTGGTTTTGCTCATCATCATCGGCGCCGCGATTTTTGCACCCTGGATCGCCCCGGCTGACCCTTACAAGGCCAGCATGCTGCAGCGCCTGCAGGCCGTTGGCTCGGAAGGCCACTGGCTGGGTACCGACGAACTCGGCCGCGACATGCTGAGCCGCCTGATGTACGGCGGGCGGCTGTCGCTGCTGATGGGCGTGGTGCCCGTGCTGGCCGCGTTTTTTGTCGGCACATCGATTGGCCTGTTTGCAGGTTATGTCGGCGGGCGCATCAACATGGTCATCATGCGCACGCTCGATGTGTTTTACGCCTTTCCGTCGGTGCTGCTGGCCGTCGCAGTGGCCGGCGCGCTCGGCCCCGGCATGAGCAACAGCCTGATTGCGCTGACGCTGGTGTTTGTGCCGCAGGTGGTGCGGGTCGCCGAAAGCGTGACCACGCAGGTGCGGCGGCTGGACTACATCGAGGCAGCGCGCATGAGCGGCTCAAGCGTGTTCTCGATCATCCGTGTACACGTCCTGGGCAATGTGCTCGGCCCCGTGTTTGTGTATGCCACCGGCCTGCTCAGCGTCAGCATGATTCTGGGCTCGGGCCTGTCCTTTCTCGGCCTGGGCGTGAAGCCGCCCGAGCCTGAATGGGGCCTGATGCTCAACACCCTGCGTTCCGCGATCTTTCTCAACCCCTGGGTGGCGGCCCTGCCAGGCGCGTTTATCTTCATTACCTCCATCGCCTTCAACCTGCTGGCCGATGGCGTGCGCTCTGCCATGGATGTGCGCAAATGAACACCACCCCTACCAGCATGACAGCCTCGCCTGACCGTGGCGGCCCCGCGCAGCCGCTGCTCTCTGTGCGTGACCTCAAAAAATACTTTCCGGTGCGCGGCGGCATGTTCGAACGCGAGAAAAAGTTTGTGCATGCGGTCGATGGCGTCAACTTTTCAATAGCCAAGGGCAAGACGCTGGGCATCGTGGGCGAGTCTGGTTGCGGCAAGTCGACGACGGCAAGGCTGATTGCCAAACTCATGGCGCCCGACAGCGGCAGCATGATTTTTGACGGCGAAGGCGTCGGTGAATTCGGCGGGCTGGAGCTCAAGGCTTTTCGCCGCAGTCTGCAAATGGTTTTCCAGGATTCATTTGCATCGCTCAACCCGCGCCTGACCATTGTTGAAACGATTGCCTATGGCCCGAGGGCGCACGGCCTGTCGCGCGAAAAAGCCAATGAGCGTGCCCGCCAGCTGCTGGCCCGCGTCGGGCTGGAGCCCGATCAGTTTGGTTCGCGTTATCCGCATGAGCTGTCAGGCGGGCAGCGCCAGCGCATCAACATCGCGCGTGCCCTGGCCTTCGAGCCGCGCCTCGTGATCCTGGATGAAGCCGTGGCCGCGCTCGACAAATCGGTCCAGGCACAGGTGCTTAATTTGCTGCAGGAGCTCAAGGCCGAACACCAGCTGACCTACCTCTTCATTTCACATGACCTGCATGTGGTGCATTACATCTGCGACGACGTGATGGTGATGTACCTCGGGCAGGTGGTCGAGATCGGGCCAGTCGAACAGATTTACGGCGATGCCGCCCACCCCTACACACGCGCCCTGCTATCTGCGGTGCCGTCCATGGACCCGGCCAAAAGAACCGAAAAGCCGCCGCTGGTGGGTGACCCGCCCAACCCCATCAACCCCGCACCAGGCTGCCGCTTCAGGGAGCGCTGCCCGCATGCCGAAGCGGTTTGCTCGGAGCGTGCCCCTGCGCTGGTGCCCGTACTTCCATCAGCCACCACAACCGAAGGCCACATGGTGGCCTGTCACATGAATGACAGCCGCTCTGGCCACAGCGCTGCGGCAGCGGAGAATGCAGCATGATCACGCCCCCTCTGGTATCCGTACGCGACCTCACGGTCGAGTTCCACGGCAGCCGCAAGGCCAGTGCGCTCAACCAGGTCAGCTTTGACCTGCGCGCCGGTGAAGTGCTGGGCCTGCTGGGCGAATCAGGCTCGGGCAAGAGCGTCACGCTGCGCACCCTGCTCAAGCTGCACCCCGAGCGCACCACCCGCATCAAAGGTCAGGTCAGCGTTGACGGCCAGGACGTGCTGGCGCTGCAGGGCCGTGCACTTGAGAACTACCGTGGCGGCGTGGCGTCCATGGTGTTTCAGGAGCCGGGTCTCGCATTTGACCCGGTCTACACCATAGGCCAGCAGATCACCGAAGCAATTCGCGCCCATGAGTCCATCAGCGAGACCACCGCGCGCGCCCAGGCACTGCAGATGCTGGAGCGCGTGCAGATACCGCAAGCAAAGCGCCGCTACGACGCCTACCCGCACGAACTGTCGGGCGGCATGCGGCAACGCGCCATGATTGCGCTGGCGCTGGCCTGCAAACCCAAACTGCTGCTGGCCGACGAGCCGACCACGGCGCTGGATGCCACGGTGCAGATCCAGATCCTGCTGCTGCTGCGCGAGCTGCAGCGTGAAACCGGCATGGCCGTGATTTTTGTGACGCACGACATAGGCGCAGCCGTTGAGCTGGCCGACCGCATCGCCGTCATGTACGCGGGCCGCATTGTTGAAGAAAACGCTGTGGCCGCCATGGTCAGCGCGCCGCGCCACCCCTACAGCGCCGGCCTGCTCGCCTCCACCGTCAGCACCGAAAACCGGGGCAAGCCACTGGTCGCCATTGCAGGCTCGCCACCCAACCTCGCCGCCCTGCCGCCCGGCTGCAGCTTTGCGCCGCGCTGCGCCCACGCAAGCGCGCGCTGCAGCATTGAGCGGCCGCCGATGGTGGATGTTGAAGGTGCACGCCTGGCCTGCTGGCATCCACTGGTCGCCATGATGGAAGCTGCATGACAGCCGCACCCAAGGAGCAGGCGGGCAAGCCAGCCCCGGTTGCGCGCAACCGCCCCTCGCGTTCATCGACCGCCACCCGGGGGGCACGCGCCGATGTCATCAGCAAAAAAATTGCCGATGACATCGTGCTCGGCCGCTTTCAGCCGGGCGCGCGGCTTGACGAGGTCATGCTGGCCGGGCTGTTTAATGTGTCGCGTACCCCTGTGCGGGAAGCCCTCAAGCAACTCGACATCCAGGGGCTGGTGGTGTGCCGCCCCAACCGCGGCGCCGTCGTTGCCGAGATGACGCCCGACCAGTTGGGCCGCATGTTTGAAGCGATTGGCGAACTTGAAGCATCGTGTGCACGTTATGCCGCCGTGCGCATGGAAGAAAGCGACCGCGAACGCCTGTCAGAGCTGCACGCGCAGTCACGCGCCGCCATGCGTGATGGTGATTTTGAGCTGTACGACAAGCTCAACCAGGACCTGCATTACGTCATCATCCAGAGCTGCGGCAACCCGACATTGATCGAGATGACCTTCAGCCTGCGGCACCGGGTGTCGCCCTACCGCAGCTCGCAGTTCAGGAATGTCGAGCGCATGAGTGCATCATTCGGCGAGCACGCTGTCATCATCGAAGCCCTGCTCAACCGCGATGCCGTCACCGCACAACGCGAGATGCGCGCCCACCTGCTGTCGGCCCGCAGCGCCGCCGCTCGCATGACGACCCCAAGCCTCGCAGTGACCACACCTGACAATACCAGGACAGATTAAAAACAAAGACCCGGGACACACAAAGAATGTTGAACACAGCACGCGCCACACACGCCATTGCGGTAGCGCCCCACCACCTTGCCGCGCAGTCGGCCCTGTCCGTGATGCGCGAAGGCGGCAACGCCATTGAAGCCATGGTGGCCGCCGCCGCCAGCATCGCCGTCGTCTACCCCCACATGAACGGCATAGGCGGCGATTCCTTCTGGGTCATCGTGCCACCCGGTGGCGAGCCGATTGCCATCGACGCCTGCGGCCAGGCCGCTGCCGCCGCCACGATTGAGGCTTACCGCAGCCGAGGTTTGTCCGCCATTCCCATGCGCGGCCCCCTGGCGGCCAACACCGTCGCCGGCACCGTCGGCGGCTGGCACAAGGCGCTTGAAGTGGCCGCAGAGATGGGCGGCAAGATGCCCGTCGCGCGCCTGCTCAAGGACGCCATTGGCTACGCGACAGACGGCGTGCCCGTCACCGACAGCCAGCAAAACGCCACACGCGCCAAGCTGCCCGAGTTGACGGCGCAGCCCGGCTTTAACGACACCTTCCTCATCAACGGCGAGCTGCCACTGGCAGGCCAGCGCTTTCGGCACCCGAGCATGGCGCGCACCCTGGGCATGCTGGTGCGCGATGGCCTTGACAGCTACTACCGTGGGCCACTGGCTGATGAAATCAGCGCTGATTTAAAAACCGTGGGCAGCCTGGTCACAGGCGTCGACCTGCGCAGCTACCATGCCACACGCAAAACGCCTTTGAAGCTGGCGCACTCGGCCGGCGAGGTCTACAACATGACGCCGCCCACGCAGGGCGTGGTGTCGCTCACCATTCTTGGCCTGCTTGACCGCGCCGGCCTCGCCTCGGTGGAGGCTGACAGCGCCGACCACGTACACCTCGTCGTCGAAGCCACCAAACGGGCATTCGGCATGCGCGACAAATACGTCACCGACCCGGCCCACATGACGGTCGAGCCACAGGACCTGCTTGCCCCGGACAGGCTGGATGCGATGGCCGCCACGATTGACATAGGGAAAGCCGCGCCCTGGGGCAAAGGCAAGGGCCCCGGCGACACGGTGTGGCTGGGTGTGATCGACGAAAACGGCCTGGCCGTGTCTTTCATCCAGAGCATCTATCACGAGTTTGGCAGCGGCGTGGTGCTGCCCACGACCGGCATCAACTGGCAAAACCGTGGCGCGTCTTTCAGCCTGGATGCTGACAAGCTGCTGGCGCTCAAGCCCGGCAAAAAGCCCTTTCATACACTGAACCCGGCTGCTGCGCGTCTCAAGGATGGCCGCACCATGGTCTACGGCACCATGGGAGGCGACGGCCAGCCGCAGACACAGGCAGCGGTGTTCACCCGCCATGTGGTGTTTGGCCAGCCGCTGCAGACAGCGGTGACCGCACCGCGCTGGCTGCTGGGCCGCACCTGGGGCCAGAGCACCGATACGCTCAAACTCGAATCACGTTTTTCGCCCGCGCTGGTGGCCGAGCTGGTCGCACGCGGCCATGAGGTCGATGTGCTGCTGCCCTTTGATGAAACCATGGGCCATGCCGGTGCGCTGGTGCGCCACCCCGACGGCACGCTCGAAGGTGCGAGCGATCCGCGCTCTGACGGCGGCGTAGCGGGTTATTAAAGACTGCGATAAACATGATGAAGCGCCCCCGTTTCCTGCCCGACAACTTCATGCTTTTGATGATCGCCACGGTCATCACGGCCAGCCTCTTCCCCTGCTCCGGCACGGGTGCGGTGATCTTCAACGACATCACCAACGTCGCGATCTGCATGCTGTTCTTCCTGCACGGCGCCAAGCTGCCGCGTGAAGCCATCATTGCCGGTGCATCGCACTGGCGCCTGCACCTGTCCGTGCTGGCCTGCACGTTTGTTGTGCTGCCGCTGCTTGGCTGGGCGCTCAAGCCGGTGCTGGCCCCGCTGGTGACACCAGAGCTTTACCTCGGCGTGCTGTTTGTCTGCGTGCTGCCATCTACCGTACAGTCGTCCATCGCATTCACGGCGGTTGCGCGCGGCAACGTACCTGCCGCCATCTGCGCGGCATCGGCGTCCAACCTGCTGGGTGTTTTCATCACACCGCTGCTGGCCGGCTTTCTCGTCATCTCGCACGCCAACGATGTGCAGCAGTTTGATGCCGTGCGCAACATTGCGCTGCAATTGCTGCTGCCTTTTATCGCCGGCCAGATTGCGCGCCGCTGGATAGGCGCCTGGGTCGAGTCCTCCAAAACCCTGCTCAAGGTGGTGGACCAGGGTTCCATCCTGCTGGTAGCCTACACCGCCTTCAGCGAGGCCGTGATCCAGGGCCTGTGGCAGCAAATCCCCGGGCATTCGCTGCTCGGCCTGTTTGTCGTCAACGGCGTACTGCTGGCGCTCATCATGCTGACTACCACCTATGGCAGCCGCTGGCTTGGTTTTAACAAGGAAGACGAAATCACCATCGTCTTTTGCGGCTCCAAGAAAAGCCTGGCAAGCGGCATACCGATGGCCAAAATCCTTTTCTCGGGACAGGCGCTGGGCGCTGTCGTGTTGCCGCTGATGCTGTTTCACCAGATCCAGCTCATGGTCTGCGCCCTGCTTGCGCAGCGCTATTCACTGCGGCCCGCCTTGCCAGACACTGCGCAGGCAGGCAAACTGGCCAAGGCTGAATGACAAACGCTCACATGAAGGTATTGCCATGACCTGGTCCATCATCGCGCGCGACACCTCGGGTGCTGTGGGCGTGGCTGTTGCGAGCCGTTTTTTTGCGGTGGGTGCCCTCTGCCCACATGGCCGCAGCGGCGTTGGCGCGGTCGCCACGCAGGCACTGGTCAACCCGCTCTATGCCGGCCCCGCGCTGGGTGCGATGGGCCAGCACCTGCACCCTGCCGCCATCATTCAAAAACTCACCGCCGCCGACGAAGGCCGTGACCATCGTCAGCTGCACATGATCAACGCCAGCGGCGAATCCGCTGCATTTACGGGCAGCGCCTGCATTGACTGGTGCGGTCACATGGCGGGCACAAATTTTTCAGTCGCCGGCAACATGCTGGCCGGCCCGCAAGTGATTGCTGCCACTGCTGAAGCGTATGAGGCGAATGCCCGGCTGCCCTTCGGCCAGCGATTGATCACCGCACTGGCCGCAGGCGAAGCGGCTGGCGGCGACAAACGCGGCAAGCAGGCCGCCGCCCTGCTGGTTTACACCACCGAGGCCTACCCGGCGCTCGACATGCGCGTCGATGACCATACCGACCCCATCGTTGAACTGCAGCGTCTCTACGAAAAAAGCCTGGAGCGTTACCAGCCCTTCACGGCCTGCCTGCCGTCTGCCGCACACCCGGCAGGCATCACCGACCGCACACTGATCGAGGCCGAGGTCGAGCGCTTTCATGCAAAGCTCAAGGGGGCCGCAGCATGAGCGCCCTGCTTGAAGTCACCGGCCTGCGCACCAGCTTCAGGATGGAAGGCGGCGGCGAGTTTTTTGCCGTTGATGGTGTGAGCTTTTCAGTCGACTCAGGCAAAACGCTGGGCATTGTGGGTGAGTCGGGTTGCGGCAAAAAAGCGTCACGTCCCTCTCCATCATGGGCCTGCTGCCCAAGGGTCAGGGGCGAATCGCTGGCGGCTCCATCCGCTTTGAAGGCGATGACCTTGCCACCCTCACACCGGCAGCCATGCGTGCCCTGCGCGGCAACCGCATGGCGATGATCTTCCAGGAGCCGATGACATCCCTCAACCCCGCCTTCACGATAGGCGACCAGTTGATTGAAGGCATACGCTGCCACCGCGACATCAGCCATGCCGATGCACGCACCCATGCCATCGAGATGCTGCGCCGGGTGCGCATTCCCTCGCCCGAGCAGCGCATTGACGAATACCCGCACAAGCTCTCAGGCGGCATGCGGCAGCGCGTGATGATTGCCATGGCGCTGGCCTGTGAGCCCAAACTGCTGATTGCCGATGAGCCCACCACCGCCCTTGACGTGACCATCCAGGCGCAGGTGCTGGACCTCATGCGCACGCTGCGCGAAGAAACCGGCACCGCCATCATCCTGATCACGCACGACCTCGGTGTGATTGCCGAACTGGCCGATGAAGTGGTGGTGATGTATTCAGGCCGTATCGTCGAGCGCGCCAGCGTTGAAGCGCTGTTTGCCAACCCCCAGCACCCCTACACCATTGGCCTGCTGGGCTCCATCCCCAAGCTGCACCTTGAGCAGGACAGGCTCAACGCCATCGAAGGCCAGGTGCCCACACCGATGACGCTGGTGCAGGGCTGCCGATTTGCGCCGCGCTGCCCGTTTGCCATAGACCAATGCCGGCGCGAAGCACCGCCACTGATCGCCTTGGGCGACGGCCATGAAGCTGCCTGCTGGCGCGCGCCGCTTGAGCTTGAAATAGGCATGGAGCTCGCCGTATGAGCGCCCTGCTCAAGGTGGACAGCCTGGTCAAGCACTTCCCGCTGCGCCAGCACCTGTTTGGCCGCCAGACGGCAGTCGTGCACGCTGTCGATGGCCTGAGTTTTGAATTGAACGCCGGCGAAACCATGGCGCTGGTCGGCGAGTCGGGTTGCGGCAAGTCCACCGTCGGCCGGCTGGTGCTGCGCCTGCTGGATGCGACCTCGGGCTCGGTCTGGTTTGAGGGTGAAGACCTGATGACGCTCAAGCCGGACCAAATGCGTGCAAAACGGCGCGACATGCAAATGATTTTTCAGGACCCGTATTCATCGCTCAACCCGCGTATGACAGTGCAGCAGACCCTGACCGAACCGCTGGCACTGCATGGCCTGGCCAAAGGGCGGCACCGCGAGCGGGCCGCCGAACTGCTGGACCTCGTCGGGCTGGCGCCGCAATACCTGCAGCGCTACCCGCATGAGTTCTCAGGCGGCCAGCGGCAGCGTATCGGCATTGCCCGGGCGCTGGCGGTCGAGCCCAAACTGATTGTGTGTGACGAGGCCGTATCGGCACTCGATGTGTCCATCCAGGCGCAGGTCGTCAACCTGCTTCAGGACCTGCAACAACGCCTCGGCCTGGCCTATGTTTTTATTGCGCACGACCTGGCCGTTGTCAAACACATCGCCTCGCATGTCGCCGTGATGTACCTTGGCCAGATTGTGGAGTACGCCGATAAGCGC
The DNA here is from genome assembly GCA_040388335.1 of Pseudomonadota bacterium. Taxonomy (GTDB): domain Bacteria; phylum Pseudomonadota; class Gammaproteobacteria; order Burkholderiales; family Burkholderiaceae_C; genus Polaromonas. The sequence goes on from JAZKCB010000143.1 coordinate 35,667, forward strand.
AGCCTGTTTGCCCACCCGCGCCACCCCTACACCCAGGCCCTGCTGTCGGCCATACCGGTGCCCGAGCCCGGCATCAGGCGTGAGCGATTGCTGCTGCAGGGCGATGTGCCCAACCCCATCAACCCGCCTTCAGGTTGCCGCTTCAGGACACGCTGCCCCCACGCGCGCGAAAAGTGCGCCGAAGAAGTGCCGGCTTTGCGTGCCGTCGACGGGCATGCTGTGGCCTGCCATTTCTGGGAACAGATCCCTGCGCCGGTCAATGTGGTGAGCGGCACAGCGGTGAACGAGCGTTTGCTCAGGCTGCAGGGGGCGTTTCGTGCGCAGGCCGCCTGAGCTCTTTATTTTGTTCCGTGAATTTTCTGAAATCCGATAACCAGTAAAAAGGAAACATGCCATGACCAAAAAATTCCTCATGGGGCTGACGCTGGCAATCACCACGATTGCCAGTTGTGCCGTACAGGCGCAGACCCTTCGCATCGGCCTGGCCGAAGATCCCGATGTGCTGGACCCGACGCTGGCGCGCAGTTTTGTCGGCCGCATTGTGTTTTCATCGCTGTGCGACAAGCTGGTCGACATTGATGAAAAGCTCAACATCGTGCCGCAACTCGCTACGTCATGGACATGGTCTGCAGACAACAAGTCTCTGACCATGAAGCTGCGCAGCGGCGTGACCTTTCATGACGGTGAAAAGTTTGACGCAGCCGCCGTCAAGTTCAACATCGACCGACATAAAAACCTGGCAGGCTCCAACCGCCGGGGCGAGCTTTTGCCCGTCACCACGGTGGACGTGATTGACGACCTGACGGCCAAAATCAACCTCGGCGCGCCGTTTTCGCCGCTGCTCTCCGTGCTGGCAGATCGCGCCGGCATGATGGTCTCGCCCAAGGCAGCGCTCGCCAGTCCGACCAACTTTGGCACCAAACCGGTTTGCTCCGGCCCGTTCAAGTTCACCGAACGCGTGGCGCAAGACCGCATCGTGCTGGAGCGTTACAACAACTACTGGAACAAGGCCGAGATTCATTTCGACAAGGTGATCTTCCTGCCCATCGTTGATGCGACCGTCAGGCTGGCCAATCTGCGCTCCGGCCAGCTGGACTTTATCGAGCGTGTGGCGCCATCCGATGTGGCCTCCATCAAGGCTGACAGAAAGCTATCGATAGCCCGCATCACCGAGCTGGGTTACCAGGGCATCACCATCAACACTGGCAAGAGCGACTTTGCACAAAAGAACCCGCTGGGCCGCGACCCGCGTGTGCGTGAGGCGTTTGAGCTCTCACTCGACCGCGCGGGCATCGTGCAGGTCGCCATGGACGGCGAAGCCGCGCCCGGCAACCAGTGGGTGGCACCGACCAACAGCTTCTACGCGAAGAACGTACCCATCCCCAAGCGCGACATCGCACGCGCCAAGCAGTTGCTGAAAGAAGCGGGCGTGCCCAACCCGGTCTTCACGCTGATGACACCCACCACGTCTGATGGCCAGCGCGTGGCGCAGGTTGTGCAGGCCATGGCCAAGGAAGCCGGCTTTGACGTGAAGATCCAGTCGACCGAATTTGCCACCTCGCTCAACCTGGCCGACAAGGGCCAGTTTGACGCCTATGTGCTGGCCTGGAGTGGCCGGGCCGACCCGGACGGCAACCTCTTCAGCTTTTACGGCTGCAAGCAACCGCTGAACTACAGCGGCGAGTGCCGCCCGCAGTGGGATGATTTGCTCAACCGCTCGCGCAACACGCTCGACGCCGCTGGCCGTATCAAGGTGTTTGCCACCCTGGCGGCAGAAGCAGCCCGCGAGCGCCCGATTGTTTACCTCTACCACCGCAACTGGCTCTGGGCTTTCAACAAAAAGCTGACCGGCATGCGCACCATTCCTGATGGTCTGGTGCGGGTGCAGGGCCTGAAGATGTCGTAAGCAAGCCAGCGGCTCAAACCTCATGCTCAACTATCTGCTCAAGCGGCTGGCCGCGATCGTGCCGACAGTATTTTTCGTCACGATCATCATCTTCGGGCTGCAGCAATTGCTCCCCGGTGATCCGGCCGTCATTCTGGCCGGTGAAAACCAGGACCCGAATGTCATCGCCTACCTGCAGAAAAAAATGCACCTGGACGAGCCGCTGCCCATGCGTTATGCGTACTGGATTTCCGGCGTGTTCCACGGTGACCTGGGCGAATCGCTGCGCATCCAGCAGCCGGTGCTGGACCTCATCAAGGAGAAGCTGCCCGTCACGCTGGAGCTGGCTGCGCTGGCCATGGTGATTGCACTGGTCATCGGCATCCCGGCAGGCATTGTGTCCGCCGTCGGCAAGGACACCGCCTGGGACTACATCGCCAACGTGGTGGCGCTGTGGGGGCTGTCAACGCCCAACTTCTGGCTGGGCATTTTGATGATTTTGCTGTTCTCTGTGCAGCTGGGCTGGCTACCGGCCTCGGGCTATGTCAGCCCGTTTGAAGACCTGAAAGAAAACCTCGCCTCCATGATCATGCCGGCCTTTGTGCTGGGCAATGCGATTGCAGCGGTGCTGATGCGGCACACGCGCAGCGCCATGCTGCAGGTGCTGAACGCCGACTACGTGCGCACCGCCAGGGCCAAGGGCCTGGATGAGCGCACCGTCGTGCTCAAGCATGCGCTGCGCAATGCGCTCACGCCCATCATCACCCTGGGCGCACTGGAGTTTGGCACCCTGCTCTCGGGCGCGGTGCTGACCGAGCAGGTGTTTTCGATTCCCGGTTTCGGCAAGCTGATCGTCGATGCCGTCTTTAACCGCGACTACGCCGTCGTGCAGGGCGTGGTGCTGTTCACATCGAGTGTCTACATCGTGCTCAACCTGGTGGCCGACATGGCCTACTTTCTGGTCAACCCGCGTCTGCGAGGTTAAGAAAATGAATAGCGTGACCGCAACCGTTCCCGCCGCCCCTGCGCGTGAAGCCACACCCGCCAGGCGCGCCCTGCGCCGCCTGCTTCGCCGTCGTGGTGCCATGCTGGGCCTGGTGATCGTTTTGTTTTTTGTGGTGCTGGCGGTATTTGCGTCCAGCATCGCGCCGTATGACCCGATTGCCACCAGCTGGAGCGCCGTGCGCAAGGCACCCAGTGCGCAATACCTTTTTGGCACTGACGAGATCGGCCGCGATGTGCTGTCGCGTGTGGTCTGGGGGGCGCGTGCATCGCTGCTGGCCGGGCTGGTGTCGGTGTGCATCTCGATGGCACTCGGCGTACCCATTGGTTTGCTGGCCGGTTATGTCGGCGGCTGGACGGACAGCCTCATCTCGCGTTTTACCGACGCCATGCTGGCCGTGCCTTTTCTCATCCTCGCCATTGCGCTGGCCGCCTTTCTGGGCCCCAGCCTGAGCAACGCCATGATTGCGATTGGTGTGTCGGCCATGCCGGTGTTCATACGCCTCACGCGGGCACAGGTGCTGGCCGTGAAGGTTGAGGATTTTGTAGAAGCGGCACGCGCCGTCGGCAACCCGCACTGGCGCATTGCGCTGCGCCATATCCTGCCCAATGTGTTGCCGCCGCTCATCGTGCAGTCCACGCTGGCGATTGCCGCCGCCATCATTGCCGAGGCCAGCCTGTCGTTTCTGGGCCTGGGCCAGCAGCCGCCGGCGCCCAGCTGGGGCAGTATGCTTAACACCGCCAAAAATTACGTCGACAATTCGCCCTGGATGGCCATCTGGCCCGGACTGTCGATCTTTTTGCTGGTGCTTTCTTTCAACCTGCTCGGAGACGGCCTGCGCGATGCGCTGGACCCCAAACACAAATAAGCCATGGCTTCTTCAAATTCATCGTTATCTTCAACCTCGACGCCCTCGTTCGACGCCCTTCACTACCCCTACGCCTCGCGCCGCAATGTGGTCTATGCCAACAAGGGCATGGTCGCCACCTCACAGCCGCTGGCGGCCCAGGCCGGGCTGCGCGTGCTGCAGGCCGGCGGCAACGCCATTGATGCAGCCATTGCCACGGCCGCCGCGCTGTCGGTGGTCGAACCCAGCGCCAACGGCATTGGCGGCGATGCCTTTGCGCTGGTCTGGCACAAGGGCAAGCTGCACGGCTTGAATGCCAGCGGCCCCGCGCCGCGCAGCATGACGGCCGACAAACTGCGCGCCCAGGGTTTGACCGAAGTCCCCAAATACGGCGCCCTGCCCGTCACCGTGCCCGGCACACCGGCCTCATGGGCGGCCATGGCCGAACGCTTCGGCACCATGCCTTTGACGACATCAATGGCCGGCGCGATTGAACTGGCACGAGACGGTTTCCCCGTCTCACCCATGGTCGCGTATGCCTGGCAGCAGGCGACAAAGCTTTTCCGCACGCAGTTCAAGGACGCGCACTTCAAGCACTGGTTTGACACCTTCTCGCCCGAGCGTGCACCCGAGCCCGGCGAAGTCTGGCGCTCGCACGGGCATGCCGACACGCTGCAGTCGATTGCCGACACCAACGCCGAGAGTTTTTACCGCGGCCCGCTGGCTGAAAAGATTGCCGCCTTTGTGCAATCTGCTGGCGGCTATTTGCAGGCGCAAGACCTGGCTGACTTCAAGGTCGACTGGTGCGACCCCATCAGCGTCAACTACCGGGGCTACGACGTCTGGGAGATCCCGCCCAACGGCCACGGCCTGGTGGCGCTGATCGCACTCAACATCCTCAAGGGTTTTGACTTCAGCGAGCGCGACAGCGTGCTCACGCACCACAGGCAGATTGAAGCCATCAAGCTGGCCTTTGCCGACGGCCTGGCCCACATTGCCGACCCCGCCCACATGCGTGTGTCGGTGGCAGATTTGCTCTCAAACGCCTACGCCGACGAACGCCGCGCCCTCATCGGCAGCCAGGCGCTGCTGCCCACGCCGGGCGAGCCACCGCGCGGCGGCACGGTGTACCTGAGCACGGCAGATAGCGACGGCAACATGGTGTCTTTCATCCAGAGCAACTACATGGGCTTTGGCTCAGGCCTGGTCGTGCCCGGCACCGGCATCGCGCTGCACAACCGGGGCAACAATTTCTCGCTCGACGAAGCGCACCCCAACTGCCTGGCACCCGGCAAGCGGCCGTACCACACCATCATTCCCGGCTTTCTCACCAAAGACGGCAAGGCCATCGGGCCGTTTGGCGTGATGGGCGGCTTCATGCAGCCGCAGGGCCATGTGCAGATGGTGATGAACACCGTCGACTTCGGCCTCAATCCGCAGGCCTCGCTGGATGCGCCGCGCTGGGAATGGGAGATCGCCAGGCGCGTGAACATCGAGCGCTCCACGCCAGAGCACATCTTTCATGGCCTCGCACGCATGGGGCATGACGTGTCGTGGTCCAACAACCGGCTGGCCTTTGGGCGCGGCCAGATCATCTGGCGCAACGCAGACGGCGTGCTCTGCGGCGGCACCGAGCCGCGTACTGACGGCGCGATTGCCGCCTGGTGAGCCTGAGCAGGCTGGCGTGAGGCCACACCAGCCTCAAAACGGCTAAATTTAACGTATACGGCAAATTTTTAACGTGTACGTTAAAAATTGGCGCCAAAGCTCACCGCTCGGGCCCAAAAGCCTGAAAAACGCCTCAAAAACATGCCCAGAAGCCTGTTTTTGAGCATCAAATCGGCCTCCAGACCAATAGATACGGGCGTGACCAGCTATCAAAACAATAGTAGACCTTCCGGCTCTGGCCTGATGCCAACCGCAGCCGGTGGGCTCGTGGCTTGCGTCTCAGGGCTTGAGCGTCCCCAACACCTTCAGGCTGCCGTCCGCTGCGGGCCTCACCACCACACCTTCAGCCGACGAAGGCACCACACCCGTCAGCGCCGTGATGTTGACCTGATGCGTCACCACCACCAGCGCACCCGGCCCGCGCCAGCGTGACAGCAGCGCGCGTGCCTGCGCCGTCTGCGCATCGCTCACTTCGCCAGCCGCACTGAATGTGGAGTTGAACGTTGGCTCATCCTTCACGCCATCACCAAACGCCAGCCGCGCCGTCTCACGCGTACGGCACCACTGCGATGTCATCACCGCACCCACTGCAATTTTGCGGCCACGAAACTGCTCACCCAGCCTGCGCGCCTCTGCCCTGCCCTTGTCGTCGAGGTTGCGCTGCGTGGGGCAGGAATCGAGCTTGAAGCCCGCCGGGTCACCCACGCCCGGCGCCGTCGCGTGGCGGAAGATGACGATGGTGCCCGGCTGCGTCAGCTCTGCCCAGGCATCTGCTGCGCTGGATGAAAAGGCAAGGAGGGACAGCGCCAGTGCGGCAGCGATGCGGGGGATGGGGGTTTTCATGCCTGACAGGCTAACAAAAAGCCAGTGGCCGGGCGGGGTGATGGGTTTCTAGACTGACTACTGAATGTAGACAGCTTGGGCCTTGGGATTTTGGTCAGGCAGAGGCTGTTGAAGGCTGTCCTTTAGAAACACCCGAACAGACTTGTCAGCCACTCCATTAACTTGCCGGCCACCAGAAAAGATGAGCTGGTCTATAAACACAATCAGCAACACCGCCTCTTTCGCAATGCCCACCTGCGCCGCGAGTTGCGGCAAGAAAATGACGTAGACCGTCCAGGTTAGGGTGAAGAAAAGTTGGATGGCGGCGAGGGTTAGGCCGATTTTTGGTTATTCCCTTCAGGGGCGGGCGTTGCATCGTCATGATGCGCCTTCGGGTTGAAGCGTCGAATAGTGCCCCTCCCCTAAGGATTACTCGAGGCAGTTCTGCTCGCATTGCCCATGGTCTTGAATATCCGGGAAGTCTGACCCACACACGGGCAGATCACGTCCTAATTCTTTTGAGGAGGACTTCCAGTGACGAGTTGAACCAGTGCAGTGCGAGCCAAATAGTCGGAAGCAACTTTGCTGAAATGCTGGGTGTCGTAACTTGTTATGGCCTGGCGGTCTTTGCCGATACGCGTCAAACAACCGTCCTGGTTGCAAAAGACTTTAAACAGGTCAACCAACTCCATTGAACTTGAGGCTTTGAAGTCTTTTTGAAGCGCTGCATTCGCGTCACGAACGTCCTTTTTCAAACCTTCAAAAGTCCTCTCAGGAGCCGTTACCCATAGCTTTTGCACCACGATCCTCCAAAGATCGGTGTCCCATTCAGGTGTCGGTCCCATGAAAATCACTTTTTTAACCCCCATGCCAGTGAGCCTGGTTGTAATTTCGTTCATTCGTGCCATGCCGTGCCCCCAGTGCTCAGCAACGATAACAACGTCGGGCTTAGTTTCTTTTATCTTGGCGAGAGCGAACCAGTTCGACTGCGCACAATAGTCGGTAGTGGACGGAAGCTGATAGTTCTTGTATGGAGGGCAGCTTGAGGTCGCGACCTGAAGTACTTGCCAATCCTCAGGAAGATAGTCACGCAGTCCGGCATTTAAATGCTGAGCATGCGAGTCACCCCAGATGAACACAGCATGCGGGCGACCATCTCTCTCGTAACAACTTTTGCTGATCGACTGCCGTGGAACCCACCTATTACCCCCAGCCGAATATCTCGGTGTGTTCGGGCTGAAATTGCAATCATCCCTCATCAGATCGTGAATGCCAGCACTCGTGTAGAAGGCATATGCAGGCGGTGAATTTTCAAATTGCTTCGCAAACTCTTCACGTCCGTCTTTCCTGCCAGAAACGCCATCGAACCCATTGGACGTATAACCCTGTAGGCCTGCCGCGCCAATGATCAGGACCGCAATAAACAGCCAGAAGGCCTTGCCTGTACGCCATTTTCCAAAGCGAAATGGCCTCTCAACCAGCCAGTAGGTCAATCCGGCCAGGACGATCGATAGACAGAGTACGAGCAGCAGAGATTCGACGGAGGGTTTGCTGGCTGACTGAATTTTCCAGAAGGAAAGTAGTGGCCAATGCCACAAATAAAGCGGATAACTGATGAGCCCCGTAGCGACCATGCCCCGATTGGCCAGGAACCGGTGATTGATGAACGCTTTGGGGCCCGCAGATAACAACAGAACTGTTCCCAGCGTAGGCAAGAGAGCCCACCAACCAGGAAAGTTTTGATCAGCTTTTATAAAGACAAGGCCAGCAATAATTAGCGAGCTACCGGCTATGGCCTGTGCCTGCGCATTGAAACATCGCGTCACCAACGATGGGGCCAAAGGGTTTGCTCGCCATCGGACGCATGCCAATGCGGCACCGGAGAACAATTCCCAGAAACGGGTCTGCGGCAAGTAAAAAGCGGCCGAAGGAGAGGTCTGGACTGTCGTTATGTTGAGCGCAAAGGACCCAACAAGCAGAACAAGTACGACCGCGATCAGATTCCATCCGCGACGAAATGCAAACCATAGCAACAAAGGCCATACAAGGTAGTACTGCTCCTCAATACTTAGTGACCAGAGATGCAACAGCGGTTTGGTTTCAATTGCGCCTGCAAAATAACCTGTCTCATTGAGCAACTGAAAATTGGAGATGAACGCGGCGCCCCCAGCTATATGCTTGCCAAGTTGCTTAAAGTCCGTTGCCAGCAATGAAAACCAGCCGTACACAAAGCAGGCCAGAAGCACCAGAATCAACGCGGGGAAAATCCTTGTGATTCGGCGGCTGTAAAAACCCATCAAACTGAATCGATTTTCTTCAAGTTGCTCACGCAAAATGCCTGAAATCAAATAGCCAGAGATCACAAAGAAGATGTCAACCCCAATGAATCCACCAGTGACGATCGCCGGAAAAAAATGAAAGCCCAGGACAGTGAGAATTGCTACTGCACGCAAGCCATCGATGTCGGGGCGATAACGCGGATCAACTTGAGCGACGACAGTTTTGTCAGGAGTCGCGGCGCTGGTTTGTGAGTTCTGAGGCGGTTGCGAAGCTCGTTTTGGCTCTGCAATTTTTGGAATTTTCTTCTGCCGTTTGTTCATTTTTTTAAGGAAAAAGATTCAATAGGCGAATCGGTTTGAGACTTTATTTCTAAAGGGTATCAAGCGCACGTGCAGCGACGATCCCCGGAGGATCCCTTGGAGTGCACACTGATTAATTAGTTTTTTTCAGAGCGCACACGCCGCCTCAGCGCCCAGGCAAACACAATCCCCAACACCACCATCACCCCACCCCCAATAGCAATCATCACGCTGCTGCCCAGCCGCCCAATGAAGGCCCCCACCAGCACCACCCCAATCGACTGGCCGAGAAACAGCATGGAGGCAAACAGCGACACCGCCGTGCCGCGCGCCTCGGGGGCCATGGCTGTGGCGTTGGCCTGCATGGTGTTGTGAAACATGAAGAAGCCAAAGCCGGTGAGCAAGACCGCCAGTGCTGCCAGCTGCCAGTGCGGCGTGAAGGCCAGTAGCAGGCCACCAGCCCCAATCATGAGCCCACCTGCCAGTGCCATGCCGGATTGGCCGAGGCGCGGAATCAGGTAGCGGGCCGTCATCATGAACAGCACGCCGCCCAGGCCGTAGACGGCCACCGCGGCGCCAGACTTTGAGAGCGAGAGGCCAAGCTTCAAATGCACATGGGTGGCGTAGATGGCGAGTGCGCCGTACACCGCTGCACCTTCAATGAGCGACAGCCCCAGCACGACGCGCGCCCACGGGTATTTGAAGATGCCCAGGGTCTGCATGATGAAGTTGGCGCGGGGTTTGTCATCAGCCGGGCTGGCTGCGGCTTGCACTGGTGCGGCGTCTGACTGAATGCGTTCTTCAGCCTGCTGCCTGCGCAGGTCAAGCCACAAGAAGCCGCCGACCACGGCGAACAGCAGCGTTAAAAACACAAAACACCAGCGCCAGCCGAAGGTGTCGGTGATGATGCCGCCCAGCATTTGCCCGACCACCAGGCCCAGGGTGTTGCCCAGGCCGGTGCGGGTCAGCATCTCCTGCACGCGGTGGTTGGGCACCGAGTCACCCACCCAGGCCATGGCCAGGGGTATCAGGGCGGCGGTGCCCATGGCGGTTAAAAAGCGGGCAAACAGCAGAACATCCAGCGTGGCCGCCAGCACAGAAATCATGCAGCCAATGCTGCAGAACAGCGTGGCGTAGGTGACCACCCTGAACTTGCCCAGCCGGTCGCCCAGCGGGCCGTACATCAGCTGCGCGATGCCGTAGGTAATGGCAAAGACCGACACGACCTGCGCGGCCTGCCCCAGGCTGACGCTGAAGACGCGTGACAGCTCGGGCAGCATGGCATCGCAAATGCGCTGCGCCGCGATGCTCG